>CAIWKF010000137.1 GCA_903913175.1 Candidatus Staskawiczbacteria bacterium | reverse complement strand
ATTAATTATAAAAAATAAAACTACTAAAAGCATAGTAAAAATACTAAAAACCTGGGCCTCACTGTAATTGGATAAATTTCCAAATTCATAAGCAGAATAACCAACACAAAATACTAAAAATATTAAGAATGAATATTGTAAAATTGATATAGCATATTTGTCTACTTTTAACTTCTCAATCATACGGTCTTTGCACGCCACAAAATCAAATTTATTTACCAACCAAAAAAATAACATTCCTAAAGGAAAAGCCATAATATGTAAATTATAGAAAAAACTAACCTTACTAATAATTTCAAAGTTCTGACCTAAAATTAACCAAGTTATATCATAAATTGCAAAAGCAGAAAGCCAAACATATTTTTTGGAAAAAATCCATGGAAAAACTAAATAATAAAATAAAATTAAAGTAAAATACCAGAATGGTGAGTTTAAATCATAATATAAATTTGCACTTGGGAAAAAACCTACTATTGCTTTTAAAGTAAATGAAAAAGGATAAACAATATTTAAAACAAGGAAATCTAAAATTAAAAAGAATAGTAAAGTTATCCAAAAAGGAGTAAACAATTTTAAAAGACGCTTTTTGTAAAAATCTAAAATTGAATAGTTTCCTTTAAATGTGCTGGCAGTTATGCCAAAACCTGATAAAAATAAAAATAAATCAACACCAACGCCAGCCATTGTTGATAAAGGAAATAAAAATCTGTTATCTGTTACTAAAAAATATCCTATATGCGAAAAAACAATAAAAAAAATAGCTAGTCCTTTTAATTCACTAGACAAAGAATTTGGCAGAACTTCTTTTGTTTTTCTAATTTTTATAGAAATAAAGATTGCTATAAAAAAAATTACAGAAAAAATTATAGTTGAAAAAACTGCATTATTTACTAAGATTAGCATAAATTATGTCTGCCCACAGCGCATAACCTTTAGCAGATGGGTGAAACAAATCATTTGAATAATATGTATCAGACCTTTTAAATTCTTTTAAACTTTCAGTATATAAGTCTATATATTTTAAATTGTATTTTTGAGCCAAAGTTTTAATTATTTTGTTATACTCTTTTGTTTGAGAATCAATATATAAATTATAAGGAGGAAAAATTAAATTTTTTGATCCAATGTATGGAATATTTATAACATTAATTTTGGCAGATGTTTTTTGAGTAAGCTGTTTTAAAACTTCATCATAATTTTTTTCAAATTCTTTTTTATCAATAAAATTATGAACATCATTTACTCCAATTAAAATGGTTACAATATCTGGATTGTCATTTATAGCCAAGGGCAAAAGCACATTTTTTAAGTCAATACTTTTGTATCCTAAAATTGCTCTAGATTTTAAAATTACTTTCTGATTATAGCCTAATTTTTCTGAAACTAAATATGGAAAAGATTGCTCATAATTATCTACGCCAGCACCTGCAGTTAAGCTGTCACCCAGCGCAGCGTAAATTAAGGTTTTACTATTTTGCATATTTTTATTTATAATATATTCTTTATTACTTTCAAAAATAGCTAAATTACCATCACCAATTTTATGATAAATATAAGCATATGATCTATTTAAATAAATACCCAAAATAAGAAGAAAACCAAAAAATATTGTAACTCCTATTTTTTTAATCATTTTATTAATATTTATTAATAGCTAAAATATAATCACAATAATCACAATTTTTATCAGGTTTAGGAATAATATTTTGATCTAAGCATTTTTTTGCAGACATAATTGATTTTTCAACCCAAGAATCATTTCCTTCATAGGTTAATATGTCTACATCAAATTCAAGTTTTGCATCAAAAGCTTTTTTATCTTTTCTGCCATTACAATAAACAAAATAACCAGTATTGGAAACTTCAAATCCATTTTTTCTTAATAGCCACTGGTAAATTTCCATTTGCCTTTTGTACCCTATTTGCCAATCTGCAGACAAACTAACTTTTGCATCTTTGCTGGTTGCCTTGTAATCTACAACATATATTACATTATTTTTATCTACCCACAAATCATCTACTGCTCCAGTTATAATAAAATTACTTTCACTGTGTAAAAATTGCACACCTTTAAAATTTTCTCGCCACTCATCTATCATTGGGTGAGAAAATGGTACAAAGGGCAAATCATAAGCTTTCATTAAGGGGTGTTGCGTTTTTCCAGCCCTATGAATGTCAAATTCTTTTTTAAGCAAAGCATCTACTGCAGAATTTAATGAAAATGGAAACCCTGGTGGACGAGAAATTCCAATTTTTCTATCAAAATAAAAACACCTTTCACAATTTAAAAATAAATCAATTTTTGATCTGGACAATTTAAAAGGTTTTAAGCTTTTTGAATCATAAACATTTCTTACTCTATTGGCATTATAATATTCTGACATAAATTTTAAAAATTTACCTTTATAATAAATTTATTATATCACAACAAAATAAAAACGCGATAGAGATCGCGTTTTTATTTTCGTAATACAAGTGTAATTATGCGGCCTGAATATTTCTTAAAAAATAGTTCCCTTTTCCATCATTATCAAAATGTTTTTTGTTATTTAAATTCATTAAAACAGTATTTTTGGCAACCAGTCTTTGTGATAAAACATTTTTTACAATTTCATCTTTATGCGCTGGCTGATTATTCTTATCTTTTAAGACTTTTACAATCACATCTTTAATTGTTCCTGGAACATATCCCCATTCTGCTAATGCATAAGTTCCCCTTCCAACCAAAACAAATCTTGTATCTTTAATTAATTCGTTGTGTACTGTTTGTGCGTAGGTTTTTTTATTTGGCAAATTATATTCTAATTTGTCAATCATTTTAGCTACATCAGTAAAATGCAAAGGTTTATTAAATTTTCTAAAAGCTAAATATGCCTTATCTTTTACACCTCTTGGTTTAATTTCTGGCCAAGAAATAAGACCCAATCTGCCGTCTTTAGCAAGTTGAATATTTTTAGAAATTTCTAAATATGAATCTAATATTTCATTTGTCCAATTGTATTTTGTAGTAAAAGTTTCATAAAAATCTTTTTTAATAAAAGGCTTTCCTGTTTGATCCATATCAGAAACCAAAGTAGCTAATGATTCTTTTATTTTATTTTTTCCATCTGACAAAGAAGTCCAAAAATATGTATAATCTTTTTTCTCACAAACTCTAGAAAACTGGTCCCCTAAAGTTAGCAAAAATAAAACATAAGGAGCAGATTTTTTTCCACCTCCTAATTCAGATAAAATAATTTCTTCTTTTTTAAATCCACCTTTTTTCTGAAAATATAAATCAAAATTGCTATGAGTTTTATCAATTATTTCTTGATTATTTTTCCTTATAAAATTAAAACCAGCTTCCTCAATTTGACGAACTCTTTCCCTGGTAATACCCAAAGAATCTCCTATAGATTCTAGTGTTTCAGGCTTTCCTGATTTTACACCAAATCTACGATCAAAAATGTTTTTTGTTTTTACAGAAAGACCTTTGGTTAATTTTGTATATAACTGCCCGTAATTTATTTTTTCCATTTACTTATTTACTAAATATTGGCATATTTTTTGGGCTGGTTTTATGACCAAAAAATAAGCCACCATTTACAATAATATGTATTTTATAAGTTTAGCATATATCGCGCCACATGTCAAGTGCATACTAATTTTGTGGTCATTTTTTAGTAAAAACTAAAAACTTTAAAACCTAAAAGTCATTAAAAATAAGCATTATTTGGTGGCAAAAAATAAAGTCATTTAGCTATTTTTTTGCAAACTTTCTTTCGTCCCACTTCTTCCATGAAACAAGCAATGGGCTCGCAATAAATATTGAAGAATAAGCTCCTGAAGTTATTCCAATAATTAACGAAAAAGAAAAATATTTTAATGTTTCTCCTCCAAAAAAATATAAAGCAAAAAGCGGAATTAGCGTACTAAAAACTGTGCTTAAAGACCTTCCAACTGTTTGACTTAAACTTAAATTAATTGTCTCTTCAAATTGCCCCATTCCTTTTCTTAAAATATTTTCTCTAATTCTATCAAATATAACAATTGTGTCGTGAACAGAAAAACCTAAAACTGTTAAAAGTGCTGCAATAATTGGTATTGTAATTTCAACATTATATAGCTTTCCTAAAACTGCAAAAACTCCAAGCGGAATAACTATATCATGAATTAAAGCAACCAAAGAAGTAATTCCATATTTCCAGGAAGATACTGGCTTTGAAACTTTTCTAAAAGCAAAAGCAATATATATAGTAATTGCCAAAAGAGCCAAAATAACTGCAATTGTTGTTTTATTTTTTAGTTCTTGTCCTACCGATGGCCCAATAAATTGAAAGCTTTTTTCCTCAACTTTAAATGCTTCATTAATTTTTGCAAGAATTTGCTGATGTGTTGTTTCATCTACTCCTCTAAATTGTAAAATAATACCTTTTTCTGCAGTTGGTTGAATTATTATTTCTCCCAATTTAAAATCAGCAACAGTTTTATTAATAATTTCATTTGATGGTCTTGTGTCTAAAAATTCTAATTGCATATTACTTCCACCAGTAAATTCAATTCCAAATTTTAAACCAAAAGCAATCAATGCAGCAATTGATGCAATAATAAGAATTCCTGAAATACCATAATAAAACTTTGCGTACTTTGTAAAATTAATATTCATTTTTTTGATTTTAATTATTATTTTAAAATAAAATTACAAAAGCCATTTAGCTTTTTCTGCCCAACTGGTTATAAATACTTGCAACAATATTCTAGTAATAAAAATTGCTGAGAATAAACTTACTAAAATACCAATGCTCAAAGTTAAAGCAAAGCCCTTAATAAAGCTTGTAGCAAACATAAATAAAATTGCACAAACAATTAAAGAGTTCATATTACTATCTCTAATTGATGGCCATGCTCTAACAAAACCTTCGTTAATAGATTCTGAAATTCCTTTTCCATTTAGTATCTCTTCTTTCATTCTTGCAAAAATTAAAATGTTAGCATCAACCGCCATTCCAATAGACAAAACAAAGCCTCCAATTCCAGCCAAAGTTAAAGTCACTGGGACTAATTTAAAAATAGAAAGCACAATTCCAACATAAATTAATAAGGCAATAGAAGCTAATAGCCCAGGCAGTCTATAAAAAAGTATCATAAATAAAGCCACAGCTAAAAGTCCATAAACACCTGCCCATAGTGATTTTTGTAAAGATGCTGATCCTAAAGTTGGTCCAACTTTTTCTTGAGAAATTGGATCACCAATTTTTACTGGTAAAGCTCCAGAATTTAAACGCCTTGCAATATCATTGGCAGTTTGAGTGCTCATACTCCCAGAAATTACAGCTTGCCCTCCAGAAATTTTAGTTTGAATAATTGGAGCATAAACATCATATGCATCAATTTTCCCATCTCCATTAGTGTCAATAATTGACGCATTATCTAAATAAATAGCCAATGGTTTTTGAATGTTTCTTGCAGTAATTTCCTCAAATAACTTAGATCCAGCATCATCAAATTTAAGCTCTATTTGTGGCTTAAATGTTGTTTGATCAAAAATAATTGTAGCTTTTTTTAAATATTTTCCAGTTAAATCTGTTGGTTTAAAATACGGATTTTCTAAAGCTATTTGCCAATCTTTAACTGTTGTAATGTCTTCTTTTTTGTCTAAAACTGCTTGCACTTCTTTCATTTTATCTAAAATTATTTTTGATTCTTCCTCTGTTCTTTGCTCATCAAATTCCAAATAAGGAGTTTGACCAATCATTTTTATTGCCTCTTGAACATCTTTTACACCAGGAAGCTCAACCACTAATCTGTTCTGACCTTGAACTTGCACAACAGGTTCGGAAACGCCAAACATGTTTACTCTTCTTTCAATAATATCTCGTAATCCAGACATTGCACCAGCCTTATCTATTACCCCGTTTAGATCAGCTTCATAAACTAAATTTACTCCACCTTGTAAATCTAAACCCAAAACATATGGTTTTTCTGGAAAATTTGGTAATGTCCATCCAAATTTTTTATTTAAAAAATTAACTCCTTTGTCAAAATAAATAGGTTGCGCAAAGTTACCTACTAAAACCGCTAAAATAATAACTGCAATAAAAATCAAATATTTAGACTTTATCATTTTTTTTATTTTTAAATTTATTTTTTAAAATAAGAAGATAATGTATTATAATATCTCATTTAATTTTTAAAGTCAATTGCTAGTTTCATTATTTCCACATCTATAGTTCCTGCCAATAAAAGGCATACAGAAAAAACTAAAGCCTTTCTAAAATTTTTAATTCAAGCAAGTTTTTATTTGTATCGTAAATTGCAAAGCAGGGTTTATAAATTTGACCTGCCACCTCGCCAGGATTTACCAGTTTACAATTCCCTACCACCTCTTCCCATGGCTTATGAGTGTGTCCATAAAATACAAATTGATATCTACCACTTTCTGCCAAGCGCCTAGCTGTGTCTGGATAATGCGTAATAGCAATCATTTTTTTGTCTATGGGAATTTCTAAAACTTTGTCTTCCATTTTTACATTTGGAATATTGTTATAATCAATTACCATAGTTTTATAATCACGGTCCATATTTCCTAAAACTCCAAAAAATTTTCCGTCAAAATCTGCTAAAACAGTTTCCAAAAATTCTGGACTTCCCAAATCTCCACAATGCAAAATTAGCTTAATGTTTTCTTTTGTTAACCAAGTTATAACCTTTTTAAAATTTTTTAAATTATTATGTGTATCTGAAACAATTGCAAATTTCATATTTTAAATTTCTTTAACTTCTAATAACTCTTTTCCTAAAATATTATCAGCATCATCAAAAATAAATTTACCTTTAAATTTTTTGTTTTCCAAAAATAGTGGCAACCAAAAAATGTCATCCTTCCACATTTTATCATAAGGAATTTTGCCAACATTAAACCATTGTGGTTTCATTTCTTCAGACTCAACTGGCATGCCTTCAAATATCTTTGATTTAAAAATATTAACCTGAATACAAAAATCTGGCTTGCTTTGCCAATAAAAATCTATCATGCCGAATTTTTCTAAATCTGCAACAATTATATTTGCCTCTTCAAATATTTCTCGCTTTGTAGCTTGTTCAATAGTTTCCCCTTCATTTAATTTTCCACCAAATCCGTTCCAACGCCCTACGCCAAATCCCCTTTTTTTCATTCCAAGTAAAACTTTTTGCCCTTGATGAATTATACAAAGCGTATTTATTTTTTTCTCCATATTTAAGAATTAATTTTTAATTTTACCTTTACTCCATTTAATATTTTTAATTAATGGATAATAAATATCTTCTTCTCTGACAATTTTTAAAGGATCTTTTTTTGTACTATCAAAGCCAAACTTAATATTTTTTACATTTTCAATTATAACAATTGGAGTTTGTTCTTTACCTTCGCCCATTTCAAAAACCGCAATATCTGCCAATGAATCCACAATATTTGTTTGCGTCATTTTTAATTTTCTACCAAAAATATCTTTACTACCCCTATAATCACGCAAAGGATAAAACCCATAATACGAAAGTCCTATTCCAGAAACACCAGCTCGCAAAGGAGTTGTATGACTATCAGAAATTATTATTCCAAATTTTTTTATTTTAAATTCTTTTTTAATAGATTGATAAATTTTTTTAGCTTCTAAAAATAAATTATCTGGCCACAAAATATAAAATCCATTAGCATTACTTTCATCAATTCCAGAAGTTGGAATTAAAATATTATTTTTAATTGTTAAAGTTACTAATTGCTTGGGTACATATTTTCTATCAATATAAAAATCTGCTTCTTTTTTTATAAGTTTATCTTTTACAATTCTCTGCTCTTCTTTATTTAATGTTTGATCAATTTTTACACATCGCCCCTGAGCTATGGCTACAATTTTAGAAGTAATTACAATTATTGATTCTTCTTTTATTTTTATTTTATTTGCCAAAAAACTTTCTTTTATTAAAGAAAGTAAATTATCTTTTGGTGGCAGCATTGCCCTAGTTTTAACCGTAAAAACTTTCATTTATGTTATAAATTTTCACCAGCAACACATTTATTAAATACACTT
>CAIWKF010000136.1 GCA_903913175.1 Candidatus Staskawiczbacteria bacterium | reverse complement strand
TGTAGTTGTTGCTTATATTCAGCATCTATATGCTGTAGTTGTTGCTTATATTCAGCATCTATATGCTGTAGTTGTTGCTTATATTCAGCATCTTTCTGTTGCAGGTTTTCCTCATGTGCAACCTTGAGGTCAATAATCTCTTGCTTATGTACAGTAACTTTCTGGATTAGTTCTTGCTTTAATTCGGTCACTTCAACCTTAAGATCGGTCACAACCTTTATTCTTCCTTTGATTTTAAGTTTCTCTTTCTGCTTATCTTGGTCATGCAATTCATCGCTATCTTCTTTTGTCAAATATGAAATAATAAACTCAAACATTGCCATTGTGGCCTTGCCGTGTGGACTATTACCGGCTCTTGTAGTATAAGTGGAACTTATACTGTAATATTTACGTAAATAATCAGTTTTACTTTGATGTTCGTAACGATAGTTACCCAATCTATGATCAGATAGTATATCTTCAAAAAATTTAAGTGTCACAGTGCTGGTTGACATATATTCAACTTTGTATTTCTTTCCCAAAAGAGTACATATGTCTCGCAATAAACTATTCATTCTGCCCACATTTATTAAGTGATCATTTTTTCCCTTTCATTATCATATACGCGATAGGTGGTGCGACGGCATTACCCACTAGTTTAATTGCTATTGTTTTACCAGTGCTTGGCGGAAACTTATACCAATCAGGAAAACCTTGAATTGTTAATGCTTCGCTTATGCTTAAATCTCTCACAAATTCTGGTTCATCCATCATTTCGGGATCATAATTGAACAACTTCAAGGAACCAGATGCACAAAGTGTATATGTTGGTTCTTTTATTGTTTTGAAACCTTCAAGGTCACGCAAATTACGATTACCGAAGAATATTTTAGACAATATAGGCAAAAATTAGGATTTTATAACCAAATTGATGCGAAAAACTTTTTTGGGGCGAAGGATATAACGCCAAATGTTGATTTTGAATATATTAAAATTTTGAATAAAAGGCTTTGTGATATTGTGGATAAAATCAATAAAGTAGTTGCTGATAAAATAAAAAATAATGATTTAGGTGCGTTTAAAAAAGAACACATTAATAAAACATTTAAGATAATGAGAAAAAGTGGTATTTTGCAAATGCTTAATAATCAAGGCAGAAGACCAGAGCAAGTTTATTTTTCGTGGATGAGAGGATTTATTATTTCAAATTATTTTTTAAAGGCTCTTGGGTTAATCTTTAATGTTGATACCTCAAAAATAGATTTAATCGGTGATGATGATTTAAAAAGTGTAGAAACATTCAAAAGAACTCCAAAGGCTGATATCGAAATTAGGCTGAATAAGAAAGAAAAAATAAGAATAGAAATGCAATCAGGATTTACAGGAACAAACGATATAAAACAGCATAAAGTTTTGGAGGCAAAGAAAATTTTTCGTGAAGAGAAAATTCACACGATAGCAATACATTTTGATTTATATAATGGGCAAGTTGCATTTATTAAACTTGACGAGATTGAAGATGATAGCGTAAATTGGATAACAAGACAACAGATGGAGGGGCAAACCGTTTTTAATATTGACCAAAATTATTTTATTTGGAAAATTACAGAAAATCCTATGGAATATAAAAAAATAAATTTTGATTAATTTGTATTATATGAAAAAAAAATTGAAGGTTATTGATTTATTTTGTGGAGTTGGAGGCTTAAGTTTTGGTTTTGCACACAATGATAATTTTGAGATAGTAGCAGCAAATGAAATTTTGCCAAATATGGCAAGGGCATATTCTTTGAATCATCCAACTGTAAAAGTTTATGTTGAAGATATAAAAGATTTTAATGTGAAAAAAATTGAAAATGATTTAAATATCAAGAAAGATGAAGTAGATATAATTATTGGTGGTCCACCCTGTCAAGCATATTCGACCATTGGAAAAAGGTTAATAGACGATCCAAAGGGTAAACTTTTCCAAGAATATTATCGCGTTTTAAAGGATTTTAACCCAAAACTTTTTTTGTTTGAAAATGTGAGAGGGCTTTTATCTATGCAGGGAGGAGAGTTATTAGAAACAATAATTTCGCTATTTAAATCTTTGGGGTACAAGGTACAATATAAACTTTTGAACGCTGCAGATTTTGGTGCTCCTCAAATTAGAGAAAGAGTTGTAATAATAGGATCGAAATTGAAAAATGACTTTAATTATCCAGAGGCAACACATTGCGATGTAGAATCATTAACCTTATTTAATAAAAAATTAAAGCCATATTTAACGCTTGAAGAAGCAATTAGTGATTTACCATTTATAAAATCTGGAGAAGAAAGTTTTGAATATGCATCAGGTCCAAAAAATGATTTTCAAAATTTAATGCGAATAAACTCTTCTACTCAAGTAGTAGATCACAATGCTCCAAATAACAATGCAAGATTGGTAAAAATAATGGAATTATTACCAGATGGAGGCACCCCAGAAGATTTGCCAGAAAATTTGAGACCAACATCGGGGTTTAAAAATACTTACTGTCGTCTTTGGTGGAAAAGACCAGCTCCGACAATAACAAGAAATTTAAGTACGCCCTCTTCATCAAGATGCATCCACCCAATAGCCCCAAGGCCATTAACAACAAGAGAAGGGTCGAGGATTCAATGTTTTCCCGATAATTATCAATTTTATGGTTCAAGAAGTGACAGAAATTTACAAATTGGAAATGCAGTGCCAACATTTTTGTCTGAAGCTTTGGCAAAATCAATTTTAGAAAGTTTTAGATTAGATAATTTAATTTAATATTTAAAAATTAAAATATGTTTCCATTTATTTTTGCGCTAATTTTTGTTTTTCTCTTGCTGGTACTTGCTTTTTTGATTGCTTTATATTCTGAGGTCATGCAGAAAAGCTCTGTTTTTGGTGGCTTAGAGTCTACTCTTTTTTTAGTTATGATGCCAAAAAATGATCTTGACAAAAATGAGGGAAAGCAAAAAGAAGAAAAATTGATAATTGCACAAATGGAGCAGGTTTTAGCTAATTTTTTATATTTAAAGAAACCAAAAATATTTCAGGTTCCACCATCAATTTCACTAGAAATAGCTTCTCAAATTGGCGGAACAGATATTTCTTTTTATGTTTCTGTACCAAAATATTTAGAATCAGCTTTTGAAAAATATGTGCAAGGAGTTTATTCTAGGGCTATAGTTGATAAGGTTCCAGAGGATTACACAATTTTTGAGCCACAAGCATCAAACGCAGGCGCATATTTAATGCTTGCAGAAAATCCACTTTTTCCTATAAGCACTTATCAAACTTTAGAAAAGGATCCACTTGCCACTATAACAAATAATTTAAGTAAAATTAAACCAAGTGAGGGGGCTGCAGTTCAGGTAGTAATTAGACCTTTATCAAGTTTAAATTTGAGAAAAATTGGTGAAAAGGCACTGTCAAAAATCAGAGAAGGAAAAATAATTAAAACAGCAGTAAATGAGGCCTCAAGGCCATGGTTTTTTAAAATTTTAATGGAAATAGTAGAAGCAGTAAATGTAAAATCAAAAGAAGAAGAACTAAAAGCTGCACAAAAACCCCAGCAAGGAATGGATCAAAAGGTTTATGAATCTATTCAAAGCAAAATACAAAAGCAACCTTTTGAGGTTAATATAAGAGTTTTAGCTTCAGCACAAACAGAAGGGCGTGCCGAAGAAATTTTAAATCATTTAGTTGGTTCATTTAGCCAGTTTTCAATGTCAGCTATAAATTCATTTGAAACAAAAGAAGTTTATAAAAAGAAATTAAAAAAATTAATTTATGATTATAGTTTTAGAAATTTCAATGAAAATCAGACAATGATTTTAAACCTAGAAGAATTGGCTAGTGTTTACCATTTTCCAACCTTTTATATTGATACTCCACACATTAAGCAAGCAAAATCTGGTGCTACTGCACCACCCTCGGATTTACCAGAATCAGGTGATTTATTGGTTGGGGAGGTTGATTTTAGAAATGAAAAAAAGAAAATCTATTTTTCTCGCGAAGATAGGACAAGGCATTTTTACTATATTGGGCAAACAGGTACCGGAAAATCTGTTTTTATGAAGAGCATGATTAAGCAAGACATACTTAATGGCGAAGGCGTAGCGGTTCTTGATCCTCATGGTGAACTTATTGATGATATCTTAAAATTTATTCCTAAAGAAAGAATTGATGATGTAGTTTTATTTGAACCATCTGACATGGAGCGTCCTTGCGGTTTAAATATGCTTGAATATGATTCGCCCGAACAAAAAGATTTTGCAGTTCAGGAAATGATTGCCATATTTATGAAGCTTTTTCCACCAGAAATTATTGGTCCAATGTTTGAGCATTATATGCGAAACGCCATGTTGGCTTTAATGGCTGACAAAGACAACCCAGGGACTTTGGTGGAAATTCCCAAAATGTTTACAGACCCAGAATTTTTAAAGGAAAGGTTGGCAAAAGTTACTGACCCAGTTGTAAGATCTTTTTGGGTAAAAGAATGGGCACAAACTACTGGTTCTACTAGGTCAGATATGCTTGGATATGTAGTTTCAAAGCTTGGCAAATTTATTGAAAACGAAATGATGAGAAATATTATGGGTCAGTCTCATTCAAGTTTTGATCTTGGAGAAATAATGAATGGTAAGAAAATCTTTTTAGCTAATCTATCAAAGGGTTTAACCGGTGAAATAAATAGTCAGTTATTGGGAATGATTTTGGTTTCAAAAATGCAAATGGCTGCCATGAAACGCGCCAGCATAGAAAAATCAAAGAGAAGCGATTTTTATTTATACATTGATGAATTCCAAAATTTTACAACCAACTCAATTGCGGCAATTTTATCTGAGGCTAGAAAATATAAGCTTTGCCTAACCCTGGCCCACCAATATATGCCACAATTAACAGATGAAATTAGAGACGCAGTATTGGGGAATGTTGGACAAATGGGTGCTTTGCGAAT
Organism: Candidatus Staskawiczbacteria bacterium; assembly: GCA_903913175.1. Lineage (GTDB taxonomy): Bacteria > Patescibacteriota > Minisyncoccia > Minisyncoccales > Staskawiczbacteraceae > XYB1-FULL-32-11. Next base: position 6,524 of record CAIWKF010000136.1, on the reverse strand, counting down.
TGGAGCTGAAGATGCCGAAAAGTTGGAAAAACAGTTTGAGCCTGGGTTTTCAAGGTTTGATTTGGTAAATCTGGACAACTTTTGCATGATTTTAAAAATATTGGTAAACGGCAAAATTTCTACTCCATTTAAAATGAGTATTTATAAAGATTTTGCTGAAGGTAGACCAGAAATTGTAGAATCAATTAAAAAAATATCAAAACTAAAATATTCTAGAGCAAGGGCAATTGTTGAGGAAGAAATTATTAAGCGCTCTTTTACTCAAGCATCCATTGCTCCGCAGGTTCCACCGCCATTAAATATGAAATAAAAAAAATACAGCGAAATTATATTCGCTGTATTTTTTTATTATTTAAATTTTAATCGTTGGCTCGTTTCACATATTCGCCAAGCTCAGTATTTATTTCTAAAATATCACCTTCTTCAATAAATAGTGGAGCTTGTATTTCTGCTCCAGATTCAAGTATTACGGCTTTTGTGCCACCTTGAGCCCTGTCTCCCTTGATGCCTGGAGGCGCTTCTTTGACCCTTAATTGAACTTTTATTGGTGATATGACGTTTATTATCTTTTCATTAAAAACAATGCCAGAAACAACTGAATTTGGTTTTAAAAATTTGGCAATTTTTCCTATTTGTTGTTCGGTAAAAGAAAATCTTTTTGATGGGTCTTTTTCTTCACAGAAAAAACATTGTCCCTTATTTAAATACAAAAATTTAATATTCTTTTTTTCTAGATCAGCTTCATTAAATATGTCCCCCTGCTGAAAATTTCTTTCTTGAACTGAACCATTTAAAAGATTTTTAATTTTACATTGCATGACTGGGCGTCTTTGAGCCATTTTCATTAATTGAGATTCTAAAATTTCAAATGGTTCACCATCTAAAATAAATTGTGTTCCTTTTTTTAATTCTGTATGTGTCAACATATTAGTTTATCAAGTTATAAAGTAAAAAGTTATAAAGTCCGACTTTATGAACTTTAAAACTTTATACTTTATAACTTAGTCAATTATTTTCCACTCAATTGTTGATTCTTTGTCAGCAAATTCTAGCCATTCGCCATATTTAGAAATAACAAACCATTTCTTTTTAATTGGCGAGTAAACCATTAAGTTTCCTTTATAAAATGGTTTTTTAACTTGTTCTTTTGGCTTTAATTTGTCCAGCTCTAGCCACTTTTTAAAAACAGTTTCAATGGCATAGTCCAATTTTCTGGAATTTGCCCAGTCTGCCACAGTACTAATAGCAGAAAGTGCTTTTTCAATTGACCCAGATAATTCCAATAATTGTTTGGCTGGCTTAGTAAACCGTGAGTAGATTATTTTCCTATTTTTAGCATTTTCTTTCAATTCTTGCAACCCCAAGCCTTTAGACATAAAGTAATGTGTAATAATATGCTTTATGGCTGTTTCTTCTTTTAGTTTTTCAAACTCTTTTATTTTAGGGTTATTTTTTTGAGCAGATTTAATATATTCTTCAATCTTTTTAGCATTTTTTTCACCAATACCAAGTTTCTTTATGCTAGTCAGTCCGCCTTCTTTATAAATTTCTTCTATTTTTTTATTTTCTTTTTCTAGATTATTTAAAATGTTTATAGCTTTGTTATAAGCATTTGATTTAAAAACTAAGGCTTTATCTCCCTTTATTTCTAAAAGTTTAAGAGTTTCTTTAAATATTTCTACAATTTCTTTATTCATTAAATTATCTTACCATAATCTAATACATGCGGAAAGACCACTCCAGCGCAGTGTATTGAAGTTGACATAAAAAAGGTGTAAGCTTAAAGAAAAGAAAAATTTAAGATTATGTTTGAACAATCATTTAAAAATATAGATAATATCTTGCATACTGATTCTGGTTCAGCTACTGAATTGGATTATGTGGAGCAAACTTCGTGGATTTTGTTTTTAAAGTATTTGGATGATTTGGATGAAATAAAGAAAACAGAGTCAGCTTTGGCTGGAAAAAAATATAAATACATTTTGGATGAGGCCTTTAGGTGGAATACCTGGGCTGCTCCCAAAACTGCTGATGGCAAAATAGACCACCACAAAGCGCTTGATGGAGATGATCTTAATGATTTTGTAAATTTAAAGTTATTTACATATTTAAAGAAATTTAAGGCAGAAGAACCAAACACAATAGAGTATAAGATTGGCGAAATTTTTAGCGAATTAAAAAACAAAATTTCTAGCGGTTATAAACTGCGTGAGATTTTAAATATTGTGGATGATATGCATTTTAGATTGTATGAGGAAAAGCATGAGCTTTCACATTTATATGAAGCTAAAATTAAAAATATGGGTAATGCTGGCAGAAATGGTGGGGAATATTACACTCCAAGACCGCTTATTAAGACCATTGTAAAAGTTGTAGCACCCAAGATTGGTGAAACCATTTATGATGGAGCTTGCGGAAGCGCAGGGTTTTTGGTGGAGGCATATAATTATTTAACAGAAAATCAATCAAAGTTGTCGTCAACACAAATGGCAATACTGCAAAACAATACTTTTTATGGAAAGGAAATAAAATCCTTGGCCTATATTATTGGAGTCATGAATATGATTTTGCATGGCATTGAAGCTCCAAATATAAGACACATGGACACTTTGGCGCAAAACATAAATGACATTCAAGAAAAGGACAGATACTCGGTAGTTTTAGCTAACCCCCCTTTCGGAGCAGGTATTGGCAGAGAAATTCAACAAAATTTTCCAATTAAAACCGGAGAAACAGCATTTTTATTCCTTCAGCATTTTATTAAAATTTTGAAAGCAGGTGGTAAGGCAGGTGTTGTTATCAAAAATACTTTTTTGTCTAACACAGATAATGCCTCGGTAAGTTTGCGAAAATTATTGTTAGAAAATTGTAATTTGCAAACAGTGCTAGATTTGCCGGGAGGAGTGTTTGCAGGAGCAGGTGTGAAAACCGTGGTCTTATTTTTTGAGAAAGGAAAACCAACAAAAAAGGTTTGGTTTTATCAATTAAATCTAGGTCGTAATCTTGGTAAAACAAATCCTTTGAATGAAAAAGATTTGGCAGAATTTGTGGAACTACAAAAAACAAAAGCAGATTCTGAAAATTCTTGGAGTGTTGATATTAAAGATGTGAATCAGGAAACATTTGATTTGTCTGTAAAAAATCCCAATAAAAGTGGTGAAGTCGCCCTGCGTGACCCAAAACAAATTTTAGAGGAAATTAAGAAACTAGATCAAGAAAATTCAAGTATTTTGAATGAGATAACCAAACAAATATGAAAATAAAATATTCTAACTTACAAAATGTTGAAGAGAATCTAGAAATAGGAGATTGCAAATCCATAATAATCTTAGCTGCAAATGGTTTAGGTAAATCATCTTTGGGCAGAAAAATAAAAAACGATTTAGGAGATAAGTGTCTAAGAATTCCTTCTCAGAAGGATTTATTTATACCAAAAACATTTACAATAATAGATGAGGATTCAAGTACAAAAAGTCTAGGAAAAACAAGAACTATTAATGGTAAGGGAAATTTTACTAATAATAGCGCCCAAGGAAATAACGAAATGATAGACGACTTTAATGAAGTGATTACCACCCTTATTAGTAATCATATGTCAGTTTTTGCCAATTTCGGAGAAAAAGTAAAAAATACAGGGATAAAAGATGAAGGCACCCCAGAATCAAGATTTGAGAAAGTAAGTAATATTTTTTCTAAAGTTTTTAGTGGTTATATTTTAAAGATAGATAAGCAGAAGTTAAAAATAAATGATTATGAAATAGATGATATTTCTGATGGCGAAAGGTCAGCAATTTATCTTATTTCAAAATGTGTACTTGATGATAATGCTGAATTAATCATTGTAGATGAACCAGAATCCCATTTAAATTCAGCGCTACTTAATGAATTATGGGATTTGATAGAAGAAGAAAAAAGAGATGCAAAATTTATTTATTTAACCCATAATTTAGAATTTGCTGATTATAAAAATAATACCGAAAGATATTGGATCAAAGATTTTGATTATAAGGATAAAAAATGGGACATTGAAAAAATAGAAAGCGTTGAAATTCCAAATGACTTGATTATCAGAATAATTGGAGTAAAGAAAAAAAAGATTCTTTTTTGTGAAGGGAATAGTGAGACGGGAACAAGAGACTATGAGTTGTATAGACATTTGTATCCAGATTTTACAGTTATACCTGTTACCTCGGGCAGTTGTTTTGATGTTATAAAATATGTTAAAGCATTAAAGGTTTCTGGTCAGGTTTACAACAAAGAGTATTTCGGATTGGTAGATCGAGATTTTCGGGATGATGAGTCTGTTTTAGAAGAAGAGAGGAATGGAATTTTTAGTTTACCAACTGCTATTTATGAGGGGTTATTTTTAAGAGAAGAAATTATAAATTTATTTACTAAAAATTCTTTAGTAGAAAAAGAAAAATTTATCTCATCTGTTAGAGGGAAATATAATTCAAATGAATTTTTGAATGCTAGAAATAGAGACAAAATACAAAAAGAAACAAATAAGAAGAGAAAAGAATTAAAAGCTTCCACCGCTCAGGAATCTCGGATGACCATTGAGATCAATTTGGATTGGGTAATAAATGAAAATCTTAATCTTAATGAGATGCTCAAGTTGCTCAAAAATAAGGATATAAAAAGTGTATATCAGTATTCTGAAATTGTTGATTTTGTAAAAAAAGAAATAGTAAACAAGAATTCTGAAATATATAAGCAAATGAAGGAATTTATGCCTGATATTAAAAAATATGAAGTATAATTGGCAAATCAAAAAAATATGAAATGTTATCAATGCAATAATAATGCGATGTATGAATTTGGTGAAGAAAAAATACCATTGTGTTTAAATTGTTATGTAACAATTCAACAACTGAATGAAAGAAATATTCAAATGTTAAGAGAAGAGCAAAACCATGTTATGGACAGGATTAGTTCAATGTTTGGAGTAAATATTGGGGCACGATATCCAGCAAAAATTCCGGTCTTAGTTTCTGGTGGAACAATAAATAATAATCATATTGCCATAAATAATAGTCAGATCGGCGTTTTAAATACTGGTAATATTCAAAATTTAAATCAGACCATTGATAGTTTGTACTCAGCATCAGAAACTCAATTAGCAGAAAATGTAAAAAAGTTTTCCGAGGCAATTTTAAATGAACAAAAATTAACAAAGGTGCAACAGAATGAAGTCCTTGAGAGTTTAGATGTTATTACAAAGGAATTATTTCAAAAACCAGAAAATCGTAGAAATACGGTTGCAAAAACTCTTATGAATGGAATATCTAGCTTAATGGGGTTTGCAGCGAATTCTGCAACAGTTTGGCAGGTTCTATATCCATTACTTCAGAAATTTTTTAAATTATGAAAACTAATTGGCAAACAAAAAAACTTGGCGATGTCTGTGATATAGTAAATGGCTCAACTCCACTGAGAAGCAATAAGGAATTTTGGCACAATGGCGATGTCCCTTGGTTTACAATAGACGATATTAGAGAGCAGGGGAGATTTATAAAATCTACTAAGCAAAAAATCACGAAAAGGGCGTTGGGAAAAATAAGTGCTAGGTTATTACCGCCTGAATCGGTTTTACTTTGCTGTACTGCTTCGGTAGGAGAATATGCAATAACTAAAATACCATTAACAACAAATCAGCAGTTTAATGGACTTGTTATAAAAGATAAAAAAAATCTTGAGCCACTATTTTTATTTTATTTTGCATCAACACTTAAAGATCAACTGTTAGGACTAAGCAGTAAAACTACAATAGATTTTATTCCAATCAGTAGATTAAAAAATATTGAGATTTCACTTCCATCAATAGAAGAACAAAAAAGAATTGTTAGAATTTTAGATGATGCATTTGATCAAGTTGTAAAGGTAGAAGAAAACACTGGAAAGAATTTAAGAAACCTAAAAGAACTTTTTGAATCGTATCTAGAAAATATTTTAAATAATCCGGGCAAGGATTGGGAAGAAAAAACCTTTGGGGAAGTTTGTAAATATGATAAAACAGCATATAAGAAAGGTGATTTGCCATATGTTGGGCTCGAAGATATTCAGTCTAATTCAGGAAAATTTTTAGGATCTTTAAATCCAAAGAAAGTAAAAAGCAATACATTTTATTTTTCAAAAGAGCATGTATTGTATGGAAGGCTGAGGCCGTATCTTAATAAAGTTTTATTACCAAGCTTTGAAGGTCATTGCTCAACAGAAATTTTCCCAATAAAGCCAAATAAAAATATGGAAAGAGGTTTCTTATTTAACTGGCTTATTTCTGAAAAGGTAGTTAAGCAGATAAATGCTACATGGACGGGAGCAAGAATGCCAAGAGCAAATATGAATTTGGTTTTAAATTTTACAGTTCCAGTACCGCCTTTGGTTGAACAGAAAGCGATTGTAAAAAAGCTTGACGAGCTTTCAGAACAAACAAAAAAGTTAGAATCAATTTATAAACAAAAATTAGCAGATTTAGAAGAATTAAAAAAATCAATTTTACAAAAAGCGTTTGCGGGTGAGTT
>CAIWKF010000135.1 GCA_903913175.1 Candidatus Staskawiczbacteria bacterium | reverse complement strand
TTTTTACTTTTTGTTTTCTTTTTCTCGGCTGGGCTTGCCCGAAAAGATGATTACAATACACTAAATAAAGATTTCATTTGTAATTCAAATTATTTTCTTTCGATACAAAATGGCACAGCTCATGGTATTGATTTTCTAGAAAAAGAAAATTTTTTGAACTACAGATATATAAATTTAGGTTTTATGGAAAATGGAAGTATAAAAATTTATCCGAACAGCATTCCTATTCAAGAAGCAAAAGATTTACTTTCAAATTGTAAAAATAAAGAGGGCAAATCTCTATTGGATATTTATCCTTTATCGAGCAACTGAGGGATTTTTTTTAGCAGTTTAAATTGTAGTGGTTGTAAAAAGTAAAATAAATAAGTAAGATGCAATTATAATGAAAACAAAAAATATTTTAATTCTAAATATTCTTTTACTGCCATTTTTAGCGGCATTATTTTTTCACGACCGTAAAACTTTTATATTTGATTTTTCTTTCGATATTGATAGGGGATGGATAAACTTAATGATTATAATTTCTTATTTTAGTATTCCTGCCAACATAATATATTGCCTATTTATAATATTTAGGGAAAAAGAGAATTGGAGGTCTGCTATAAAATATAGCATAGTCGGAATTCTTACGGCTCTTACTACTGGAGTTTTTGTCATGTTTTGGTTAGCAGGTCTTATGGCAATGCTTGTTGAGTAAAAAAATTTATTGCTTAAATAAAAATGTCAATAATAAATTTAAAGAAATTTAAAAAAATTCCAATAACGCTGATGCCGATTGTTTTTCTGATTTTTTATTTTGGTTTAGTTTTATTTCACTTAACATCTGCAAGCGTAAACAATATTTTGATTTCAATATTAACATATTTGATTTTTTGGTGTTTCGTAGTTGATGTTTTAAGGTTTCTAGTTTTTATATTATTAAAATTAAAAGTTCCAAAAAAATTATTTATAATATTTGCTATAAGTTCAATTATTCCTTACATATTAAATTCAGTTTATTGGGCAATAAAATTTTTTGACAAATCTATCGATTATTCCTACTTGCTTTTTTATTTAACAGATCCCTTGACCCCACTTTACGCCGGTTTTTTATACACATTAATTATACTTATTTTTTCGTTTCTTGAGAAAAGAATTACTAATTACTGGAATGTTGTGGCATTTGTTTTATATTCTTTTCTTGTGGGTACTTATATATATGGTATTGCCGCTTTGATTTTTGTTGTGACGTCTCTAGTTTTTGAAATTATTATAATAGATGCAACTAGATGGACTAAAAAGTTCAATCCAAATAAGTATTTATACTGGGTAATTGTCTGTATAATGACTGCGGTTGGTATTTTATTTTTGGGTTTTTCCGCATGGGTTATAATTACCCTTCAGATGAATGTAGCCGCAAATATGTTTACACAACAGGTTATAGATAACGCAGGTGGAACAGCTGATTGGTCAAAATTAATAAAATAATAAAAAATGTTGGAAAATGGGGATAGTCGTAATTTTTATAGACATAAAAAAAGACATTTGGATGCGTCGTGCTGGATGTCTTTTTGTTTTTAGGTACGATAGATGGATTGAAAAAATATCAAATTTATGGTTCAATAAGGTATGTAAAAATTTGAGTTTAATTTTGAGTTTAATAAGGAATTAAAAATAAACATAATGAGTAATGAAATTAAAAAAATAAAAGATTTTAAGGATGAATTTGAAATAGTTAATAAAATTATTGTTGGTGATTGCCTTGAGGTCATGAAAAAAATTAAGGACAATACTTTTGATATAGTTTTTGCAGACCCACCATATAATATGCAATTACAAAATGAATTATACAGACCAAATAATACAAAGGTTGATGCTGTTGATGACGAGTGGGATAAATTTAATGGTTTTGGGCACTATGATGAATTTTCAAAAGCATGGTTATCAGAAGCAAAAAGAATTTTGAAAAAAAATGGAACAATTTGGGTTATTGGCTCTTATCATAATATTTTTCGTGTAGGAAATATTATGCAGGATATGGGATATTGGATTTTAAATGATATTCATTGGATAAAATCTAATCCAATGCCAAATTTTCGTGGCGTAAGATTTACCAATGCATCGGAGACTTTAATTTGGGCAGTAAAAGATAAATTAGCTAAAAATTATACTTTTAACTATGAGGAAATGAAAAAATTTAATCTTGGTAAGCAAATGAGGAATGATTGGTATTTTGCAATTTGCAATGGTGGCGAAAGATTAAGAGATGAAAATGGTCAAAAAATTCATTCTACACAAAAACCACTTCCTTTGCTTGAGAGAGTTATTCTTGCTTCAACAAAAAAAGGGGATTTAGTTTTTGATCCGTTTGGCGGAACTTGTACAACAGGAGTGGCAGCATACAAGCATGGTAGAAATTTTACAATGGTGGAAAAAGACGAGTATTATGTTGATTGGGCATTAAAAAGATTTAATAATTTTCAAAGTCAAAATAAATTAATCTAAAAATTTATGGAAAATAAAAAGATAAAAAAACTTATTAAGGAATCTGTTTTAAAATTAATAAATAATACAACTACTGATTTTAAAATAAATAAAATTATTGGCAAGCACGAAGTAAAAACACATTTTGTTCCAATAAAATACAGAATTTTTGGTGGATTACTTCAATCCTTAAACATTCAATTCGGAAATTTTATAGAAGTTTTAATGCAGAAAATAATTGAAGAAGAAAAACATCTTGAAATTGTTAGTGAAATCTCTGGTAAGAAAAATGTTTTATTGCCTTTAGCTGAAGAAACCGATTCCTTAATTGATCATTTTATTTCTGACAGACAAAATAATAATGATAATAAACTTACTAATAAATTTGAGCAATTATTGAAAAATATTGTCGCAAGTCAGCAGATAGCCAAAAATTTAATTACCACCAAACATGATGTAGATGTTTTATTTAAAGATAATAGAAGTGGAACTTATTATTATATTGAATTGAAATATAACGATGACCATGACACTGGAAAATTTGTTGACATAAACAGAAAATTTCTAAAAACTTATGCGGGATTAGTAAAAAGGCTTGCCGTTAAGGATATAAAACAATTAAAACCAATTCTTTATTATCTTAATAGAAAAACAATGAAAGGAAATATTTATTTACCAGAAGAAAAATATATTTATCGTGGTGAGAAGCTTTTTGAGGAATTTTTGACAATGAAATATAATGATTTAGATGGATATTTAAAGAATGTTAGTGAAGATAAAGAAATTGTTGAAATATTTGATAATCTTTATAAAAAAATAAGGTTTGTAAAATAAAAGCTTATTAAGAAATAAACTTTACAAAAGTAAACCAAAAAACAGCGTTCAGTAATATGGACGCTGTTTTTAATATATTTTTGTTGTTATATCATTGACAACATTTTATTATTTTCATAGAATACAATAATAAAAGATTTGTAAAACATATGAAAAATCTAAGAATCAT
>CAIWKF010000134.1 GCA_903913175.1 Candidatus Staskawiczbacteria bacterium | reverse complement strand
ATATAAAAAATGAAAATTAATCCATTAGTTAAAAATTTTGTTTTAGTAATTGTAATTTTACTTGCCTTGGGAGGAGTTTTTAGTTTAGTTTATTTACCGCAAGAAAAAGCAAACGAGGTTTCAATTTCCCAATTAGCGCAAGATATAAATCAAGATAAAGTTAAAAAAATAACCATTTTAGGAGATAAATTAAGCATTGATTATGCAGATAAAAAAGTTGCGAATTCCATGAAAGAAGCAGGTTCTTCTTTGTCTGATTTACTGGTAAATGTTGGGGCTGATAAAGCAAAATTACAAAACTTAGTAATTGATATTAAAACAGAACAAGAGAGTGTCTGGGCTTGGCTTTTGCCGATTTTAATTTATGGAATTTTACCTTTGGTGGTAATTGGATTTTTCTTTTGGACAATGCTTAGGCAAGCAAAGACCGGGGCTATGCAAGCTTTTGATTTTACAAAAGCTAGAGCTAGAATTTTTGGAGCTGAGGGACATAATAAAGATAAAATAACCTTTAAAGATGTAGCAGGTTTAAAAGAAGCCAAAGAAGAGCTAATGGAAATTGTAGATTTTTTAAAATTTCCAAAAAAATATTTAGCCATGGGAGCAAAAATTCCAAGAGGTGTTTTGCTTTTGGGTGGGGCAGGTGTAGGAAAAACTTTAATTACAAGAGCTGTAGCTGGAGAAGCCAATGTTCCATTTTTTTCTATTTCTGGTTCAGAGTTTGTAGAAATGTTTGTGGGAGTTGGAAGCGCGCGCGTGCGTGATTTGTTTGCCACTGCCAAAAAAGCTTCACCTTCTATTATATTTATTGATGAACTTGATGCCATTGGAAGACACAGGGGGGCGGGAATTGGTGGTGGACACGATGAAAGAGAACAAACTTTAAATCAAATTTTAGTAGAAATGGATGGGTTTGAACGAGAAACTGATGTTATTGTTATGGCTGCTACAAATCGCGGAGATATTTTAGATCCTGCACTTTTAAGGCCAGGAAGATTTGACAGAAAAATTGTTTTAGACCCACCAGATGTTCATGGTAGAGAAGAAATTTTAGCTATTCATTCAAAAGATAAACCTTTGGCTGGTGATGTAAATTTTAAAGAAATTGCCGAAAGAACTCCAGGATTTTCTGGAGCAGACTTGGCTAATGTGGCTAATGAAGCAGCTCTTTTGGCAGCAAAAAGAAATAAAACTTCGGTTTATCAAGAAGAGTTTTTGGAATCAATTGAAAAAGTTTTACTTGGTCCTGAAAGAAAATCTCATATTTTATCTAAAAAAGAAAAGGAAATTGCTGCATATCATGAAGCAGGGCATGCTTTAGTTTCAGCCTCTTTACCTGGAACTGAACCAGTAAGAAAAATTTCCATTATTTCTCGCGGCATGGCTGCGGGCTATACTTTGCAAGTTCCTTCTGAAGATAATAAAATGAGAACTAAAAAACAATTTTTGGCTGAATTAGCTACCTTACTTGGAGGGTTTTGTGCAGAGCGCGTTGTGTTTGGAGAAGTAACTACAGGAGCTTCAAATGATTTAAGTCGTGCTTCAGATTTAGCTAGACGATTAACTAAGGAATTTGGAATGTCTAATTTAGGGCCAATTGTTTTTGGTGAAAAAGAAGAAATGATATTTTTAGGAAAAGAAATTTCTGAGCAAAGAAATTATTCTGAAAATGTGGCAAATAAAATTGATAATGAAGTAGAAAAATTTATTTTAAATGCCGAAAAAACCGCCACAGAAATAGTTTCAAAAAGAAAAGAACTACTTGCAAAGATTGCTAAAACTTTGGTTGAAAAAGAAACCATAGAACGCGATGAATTTGAAAAACTAATGGGAATTTTTGTTTTACCAAAGAAAACCAGCAAAAAATAATTTTATAATTTTATTTATATTGTAATTTTAAAAAATAAAAGTTATGGTATAAATAAATT
>CAIWKF010000133.1 GCA_903913175.1 Candidatus Staskawiczbacteria bacterium | reverse complement strand
AGTAGAAATTAAAGCCAAGCTAAAGGATGTGGTTTTAAATCCAGATGTTTATAATTTAGCAGATTGATTAGATATAAAAACTATTAGAATTTTTGACGACGCAATAAAATTTTGTAAAAAAAGGCAATTTAATCAAATAAATTCAACAATTGTTTTATATTCAGCTTTTAAAATAAGTAAAGAAATTTCTATTATTTCTTTTAGATTAGGAATAAATGTAGAAAAAGTTAGAGATGATGCTAAGAATTATTTAGAAAAATTAATTAAAAACAATGATTCTTCAGATTTATTTTCAGAAGATTTTAAAAAAATAATTTTTGATGCAATTAATGTTGCTGTAATCAGGGGGCACAAAGTAGTTGGAGAAAAAGAAATTTTAGTTTCTTTGGCAAAAAATAATGACTTTTTAAAAAAAGTTTTAATAGATTTTGATTTAAAAGAAAAGGATATTGAAGATTTAACCTTGTGGTTGGACAATGCTGAAGACAGAGTAGCAAAAATTCAAAAATCATGGTCTTCTGAAAATTTATCTCGTGCTGGCTCTATAGGAAAGGATTGGGCTTCAGGTTATACCTTAACATTAGATCAATATTCTATTGATTGGAGAAAAGAAGCTGAAAAATGGGTTTACAAGGAAACAGTTGGGCATAAAAATGAAATTAAACAATTGGAAATGGTTTTAGCTAGATCTAGTATGTCTAATGCTTTAATTGTTGGAGAAGTTGGAACTGGTAGAAAAAGTATTGTGGAGGCCTTAGCTCAAAAGTGTTATATGCAAAATACTTTACCAGAATTAAATAATAAAAGAGTGGTTGAACTTGATATGGTGGCGCTACTTACGCGCATTCAAGACCCAGAAAAATTAGAATTTGTAATTGATCAAATTTTTCAAGAAGTAATTTTAGCTGGAAATGTGATTTTAGTTATTGACGATTTTCATAATTTTGTAGGACAAGATTCTAAAAAAGCTGGTGCTTTTGATGTGTCGGGAATTTTAGGAAAATATTTGCCTTTGCCAAATTTTCAATTTATTGCTATTGCTTCCTTTGATGGTTTACATAGAAATATTGAAAAAAATTCTTCTTTATTAGAATATTTTAGGAAAATTGAGGTTTCAGAAATCACTGAAACAGAGACAATTATTATTCTACAAAACCTAGCTTTAGAATTAGAGTTAAAATATAAAATTTTAGTACTTTATCCTGCAATTCGAGAAATTGTAAATTTAACTGCAAGGTACTTTCCTAGCACGCCATTTCCTAAAAAAGCTATTGATATTTTAGATGAAGTAGTTGTATATGTTAGTACTTTAAAAAACCTGTCTACGGGCAGGCAGGAAAGCGTTGTTTTACCAAGTCATATTGCAAAAATTGTTTCCGATAAAGCACAAATTCCAATTGGTAAAATGGATTTTAAAGAAAAAGAAGTTTTGCTTAATTTAGAAAATTTAATTCATGAAAGATTGGTTAACCAAGAGGAAGCAGTTAGAGAAATTTCTATTGCAATGAGGCGGGCCAGAGCAGAAATTTCTTCTAAAAAAAGACCAATGGGAACATTCTTATTTTTGGGGCCAACTGGAGTTGGAAAAACTGAAACAGCTAAGGCTTTGGCACAAATTTATTTTACCTCTGAGGACAAAATGATAAGAATTGATATGTCAGAATTTCAAGCAATTGCAGACATTCCAAGATTAATTGGAGCTATTTCTCCAGTTGAAATGCAGGGTCTGTTAACTACACCAGTCAGAGAAGCGCCATTTTCTTTGGTTTTGTTGGACGAAATTGAAAAAGCACACCCTAATATTTTAAATTTATTTTTACAAGTTTTAGACGAGGGTCACATTACTGACGGCCAAGGTAGAAAAGTAGTATTTACAAACACTATAATTATATGTACTTCAAACGCTGGGGCACTGGAAATTTTTAAACAAGTTGAGGCCAAAGAAAAATTAAATAAAGATAAAGTTATAGATTCGCTTTTTGAAAAGAATATTTTTAGGCCAGAGTTCATTAACCGTTTTGATGCTACAGTTATTTTTCATCCATTAACTAAAGATAATTTATTAAAAATTGCACAATTAACTTTAAAAAGTTTACAAAAAAATCTAAAAGAAAAAGAAATTGATTTTGAAATTACAGAACCTCTAAAGGCTAAAATTGTAGAAATGTCATATAAACCAGAATTTGGAGCAAGAGAGATGCGTAGGGTGGTGCAAGATAATGTAGAGAACAATATTGCCGAAGCCTTATTGTCGGATAAACTTCCTAAAGGGTCAAAATTTGAAATTGACCCGGAAACTTTTAAGGTTATAATAAACTAGCTTAATTGTTTCTATTATGTTATTTTTTTGATACAATAGACAATTCACTTACATTAATAAAACATAATCAGTAATTATATATGCAAGAAATTATTTTAGATGCTTTAATTGATACCTCAAAGATGGTTCCACTGCTTCTTATTATTTACATTGGAATAGAATTAATTGAGTATAAGTTTGGAAATAAAATAAGAGAAAAGGTTCAAAAAATAGGGAAAACTGGTCCAATAATTGGAGCATTTGTTGGCATTTTGCCACAGTGCGGTTTCTCTGTTACTGCTACAGCTCTTTATACGCAAAGATTAATTACTATTGGTACATTGCTGGCGGTATATATTACAACTTCAGATGAGGCAATTCCAATTATTCTTGCTCAACCAGATAAGGCTAAAATTCTTTTACCACTTTTATTAATTAAGGTTTTTGTTGCATTAATTTTTGGTTATGCAATTGATTTTATTTTTAGAAGAAAAAATAAAGAAATATTACTTCATATTAAGGATTTTGATAATGGAGTTGATAACAAATTGCACAACCATAATTCAGTTAAAGAAATTAAGGCTTGTTGTGGACATAATTCTAATTCAGTAACAAAGAAATTTAGTTTTAAAAAAATTCTTTTTCATCCTGTTAAACACACTGCGAAAATTTTTATTTTTATTTTTGGTACTTCTCTTTTAATTAATGTTATTATTTTTCAGCTTGGAGAGAAAGCATTTTCTCAGATTTTTTTGAATAGTAGTTTTTTTCAACCATTTTTAGTGTCACTTGTGGGACTTGTTCCTAACTGCGCAGCCTCAGTTTTTATAACTGAATTATATTTAAGTGGAGCAATTACTTTTGGTTCTGTTGTTGCTGGTCTTTGTGCAAGTGGCGGTTTGGGCATTTTGGTTTTATTTAAAGAAGAAAAAAATAAAAAGGATGTATTTATGATTTTAGCACTGCTTTTGGGAATAAGCGTTACTGTTGGAACAATATTACAATATGTCTTGTAAATAGATAAATAATTAATTCTAAATATATGGAAAATTTTTGTACAATTTGTGGGGCGAAATTAAGTGATGATAAAGTTTGTAGGGATTTGTATAATGAGTTGTCGTATTATTCATTGACACACCCCAACAAAGAATTTTTTATACATCAATATATAGTTGATGCATATTTAGCTCAGCATGCTAGTAAAGACATTAAACCAATTAAAATAGCACTTGCTCTTGTTGGGTTATGCCTTTTTGTAAATTATAATTATACTGGCAGACAAATTCAAAATGCACATATAGAATTGACTAAAGTTAAAAAAAACTGGCCGGTTTTTGTTAGGCCAGAAAGTAAAATTGATATTACAATTTCTGATATTCTGTTAACTAAAACATATTCAAGTCGTGATGAATTAATTAAAAAGTGGGCAACTTCTGTGTGGGGCATATGGAAAGATCAACATGCAGCTATTATGCAATTAGCTGGTTTATATATTGAGAACAAGAAAAATAAAATTTGAATTTAAAGAACAGATATGAAAAATTTAAAAAGCTTTAATTTTTTAAATAAAAGGGTTTTGGTAAGGTGTGATTTAAATGTGCCATTAGATGATAAAGGAGATATTTTGGATGATCATAAAATAAGGTTGATATGGGATACTGTGAAGTATTTAATTTTACAAAAAGCAAATATAATTTTATTTGGTCATTTAGGTGAGCCAAACGGTGTTGTTGTGCCAAAATTAAAGTTAGATAAAATTGCTAAAAACTTAGAAAAACATCTTGATTTTCCTATAGCTATAGCAGATGATTGCATTGGTCCTGAGATTGAATTTTATGTTAACGCAATGAAAGGCGATAATATTTTGTTATTACAAAATCTAAAATTTTATAAAGCGGAAATTGAAGGAGATACTGATTTTGCAGAAAAACTTTCATGGCTTTGCGAGGTTTATATTAATGATGATTTTACAGATTGTCACAAGTCTTATGCTTCAATTGTTGGGGTGCCACAATATTTAACTTCTGCAGCAGGACTATTGTTAGAAAAAGAAATAAATAATTTAGATAATTTTTTAAATAGTTCAGAAAAGCCTGTGTTAGTTATTGTTGGAGGTCATGAAAACGACATAAAATTAAAGTTTATTGATAGAATGTCAAAATTAGTAGATTGGGTAATGATTAACTCCTTAGTTAAGGAGGGTTTAGTAAAAAATGGTTTATTATTTAAAAATCAAGACAAAATAATATGCCCCGTTGGTTTTAAAGACAGTTTAGATATTGATGAAAGTACTATAGAATTATTTAAAGAAAAAATATCACAAGCAAAGACTATTTTATGGTATGGATCATTTGGCAAGGTTGAAGAAAAACAGTACACAAAAGGAACGCTAGCTATTGCTAAAGCTATTATTAATAGCAAAGCAACCTCTATTATTGGTGGAGAAAAAAATATTGCTTTTTTAACTCAGCAAGGATTAATTTCTAAATTTTCTTATGTATCATATAGCGGAGAAGCAATATTACAATATTTGAGTGGGGAAAGATTGCCTGGATTAATTGCTTTAAAGTAATTAATTTTTTTATGCTATAATTAATCAATATTCTTATATATTATGGAAGAAGAATTAAAAAAGCAATATTTATTTTTATTGTCAGAAATTATTGCAAAAGAGGCAGTTGTTTTTGGGTATGATATAGTAGCTTTAAAAGCTCGTAGTTTAGGGGGGTTAGTTTTAGATGATAATGGAATAGTAGTTTCTATAAAAGGAGATGCCACAGAAGTTACCGAGAAGTTAGTAAATGGATATATAGACTTGGCTGGTCAAATTGCTAAAGATATTATTTTACCAATTTTTACAAAATATCCATTAATAAAAATTTAAGGATTAAAATATGACATTTGAAATTTTAATTAGTATTTTATTTTTTTGTTTTATTGTTTTAGTTTTTATTGTGGGTTTTTTGATTTTGCAAAAAAATAGAAAAATTACAAACGATTTAGCTTATAGGGAAAAGGAGGCTAGAAATAAAATGTATGAAATAGCTATTTTAAAAGAACTAGGTGAAAGAATGGGGTATTCTTTGAATATTCAAAATATTGTAGAAATTATTAGTGGATCATTGCGTCAGTTTATTGATTATAGTACAGTGTCTTACATATTACTGGAACCAGAGAAAATATTTTTTAAGGTCCATCTTGAGAAATCGGTATCAAGAAAGTTTATTGATGATATTAAAGCAAAAATGATTGGCTCTTTAAATGTGCTTTTATATAAAGATATAAATTCTATGAAAGTAGAAGAAATATTTTCTGGTGCAATTTTAAGTAATGAAGCAGGTGGACAAGTTTCCTCTTACTTTAATATTCCTTTAATTATTGCAGGAAAAGTTGAAGGACTTTTAACTGTAGCAGATATAAAGACCGATTTTTATAAGGAAGAAGAAATGATTATTTTGTATAAAATTGCAAAGCAAGCTTGTGATGCTGTTGCAAGATTACAAGAAGTTATTAAGGAAGAAGAAAGTAAAATGAATGCCATGGTGTCTAGTATGACTGAAGGTGTGATTATGACAGATACAGACTATAGAGTTTTAGTGGCTAATCCAGCAGTTAGGAAAGCTTTAAATTTTGAAGAAAAAAAAGACATTTCTATATTTGATTTAATTGATAAATTAAATGGTAAATTTGATTTTAGAGGAAAAATTGAAGAAAGCATAAAATTAGATAAAGTATTTTTTTCTGAAGAGGTTTTATTGGGTGATAACTTTTTTAAAATTGTAGTTTCTCCTGTTAAAAATTATGGCAAAACATTGGGCTGTGTAGTGATTTTTCATGATATTACACGAGAAAAAGAAGTAGAAAAAGTTAAAGAGGAATTTACTTCCATGATAGTCCACGAACTGCGCTCTCCTTTAGATGGAATAAAAAAAATGATTGAGTTTATGCGTGCCTCTGAAATAAAAAAAGCTAAACAAGCTGAGTGTTTTCAAATGATTTATCATAGCTCTTCTGATATGCTAGAGCTTGTAAATAATCTTTTAGACATGGCTAAAATTGAAGCAGGAAAGTTTGATTTAATAAAACAAAAATCAGATATTAGAGAGGTTGTAAAAAGTCGTATGATGTTTTATGAAGTATCATCTAAAGATGTAAAAGTAAAAATTTCAAGCTTTATTGGAAAAAATGTTCCTGATAAAGTTGAATTTGATTCGCATACAATTTCTCAGGTATTAAATAATCTTATTTCTAATGCCTTGAAATTTAATATAGAAAATGGCACTATAAATATACAGGTCTTGGCACATAAAAAAGGAGAAAATCTGTTAAAAGAGGCACAAGATTTAGGAATTAGTTGGTTTATAAAAAATAATATGCAGGATTTGCCAGATTCTTTATTAGTGGCAGTTACAAATAGTGGGGCTGGTATAGCAGCATCTCAAATTAATAAATTATTTAACAAATTTGTTCAGGTTAAAACTGTTTTTGCCAAACAAGGTGGAACTGGTTTGGGGCTTGCAATAACTAAAAGTATTATTGAGTCTCATGGTGGAATAGTTGGAGTAGAGTCTACCGAAGGTGAAGGTGCAACATTTTATTTTACATTACCAATATAAATAAAAATATTGTAGGAATATTATATATTTACTTTTTTCGCAAAGATTTAGCATGATGGCGTAAAAATGATATATTTCCTACTTTATAAAAAATATGGCAGAAAAAAATAAGAAAATTGTAATTGTAGAAGATTCAAAGGATTACCTTTTGGTTATTACTGAAAATCTTACAAAAGAAGGATTCAGCGTGGTTACTGCTGAAGATGGAGAAGAGGGCTTAAAAGTAATACTAGAAGAAAAACCAGATTTAATTCTATCGGATATTTCTATGCCAAAAATGGACGGAATAGAAATGAGTAAAAAATTAAGAGAAGCTGGAGTTAAAACCGCAATTATGTTTTTAACAAACTTAAACGATTTAAAGCACATTAGTGATGCTATTGAAGTCTCAGCTAATACTGACTATGTTATTAAGTCTGACATAACAGTAGAGGGCATTATTGAGAGAGTAAAAGAAAAATTTGTAGCAAAAATATAAAAGAAATTTTTAAAAAACGCGTATTACTTGTGAGGTCGAAATTATCAAACAATTTAATGGTGTTTAGCCGGTTAGTACATGTATAATTTGCGCTAAATATAAACAAATAAATGATTAATATGCCAGGTTGCCCATCTTGTTAGTTTGAATTTTGGGTAATTATAAAAACAAAAAACAACGAAATAAAATTTCGTTGTTTTTTGTTTTAGATTGACTAATTGTTAGACATTTGTAAGATGTTTTGAAACTAATTTTGTCATTTCAAACATATCTACAACTGCCTTTCCTCCAAATACTGGTTTTAAATTTGCATCTGCAATAATGTTTCTTTTGGCTTTAGGATCTTGAAGACCATTCTTTTTAATGTAAGCCCAAAGTTTTTTAACAACCTCTGATCTTGGCAAAGGACCCTTTCCAACAACTGCTTCTAGCTCAGCTGAAACTTTTAAAGGTTTCATAAAAGCTGAATTTGCTTTTTTTACTGCCATTTATTTTTTGTTACCTAGATTATAAAATTGTTTTTAACAATGTTAATTTATAATTTTAGAATCTATGGCAATTATTTTTATTTTAATATTGATAAGAACAACTTACTTTTCTATGTTCTTAGTTGATTATATCATATATCTATAGGGAAAACCACCCCGTCAAGTCTTTTTCCACATTGTGCGACATTATTTCAATTGTGCCATAGTTTTATTTACTCGTAAAGCCTTGACAAGCTTTCCTGTATATGCTATAATTAATATAGTGAACATCCCGTATTTTTGGGAGTGCAACTTGGCAAGGTTGTATTCTCTACTCCAGAATGAAAGGGTATTGCCATGGATAGCTTAATTCGGGGTCTCGAAGTCGAAGAAGGCACGGATGCTTTTGCGGAATTCACAATTCGCTTCTTGGAGGGGGCGGATGTGGAAACGTTGGTGTCGCGATCTGTTCGCGACGGTGCAACGTACAAAGTATTTTTATGAAGCACTTAGAGAGTGTCTTTTTTTTGTTTAAAAATTAGTTAATTGAGAAATTTATTGAAAATTGTAAATTAAAAATTGAAAATTTGGTTTATTTTTCCCAGTAGTTGGTCTTGTTAAAATATTCGTCGGTCTTGTCAATAATTTTTTTCATTGTTTGCACGCACTCTATTGGATATTTTCCAATTGAAGTTTCGTCAGACAACATTAAAACATCTGCACCATCAAAAACTGCATTAGCCACATCTGTGACTTCTGCATAAGTTGGGTGAGGCTTTTCCACCATAGAAAGCATCATTTGAGTTGCTACAATAGCTGGTTTTCCATGCCAGTGAGCGTGTCTTATAAGTTCTTTTTGCAAAATTGGAAGTTCTTCTAAAGGAGTTTCAATGCCCAAATCTCCACGAGCCACCATAATTCCATCGGAAACTTTCAAAATCTCATCAATTACTTTTAAAGCTACAGCACTTTCAATTTTAGCAATAATTTTTACATCTGGCCCAACAATTTTTCTTAATTTAATCACATCTTCAGCTGATTGTGCAAAGGATAAACCAACAAAATCAACTTTTTGTTTTGCACCAAATCTAGCATCTTTTTCATCTTTTTTAGTTAAACCTCCTCCTGATAACTTGGTTTCTGGTACATTTATTCCTTTTTTAGAACTTAAAATTCCACCCCTTTCTACAACAGCATAAATTCTGTTGTTTTTTATTTTTTGAACAGTCAATTCAATGGCTCCATTAATTAAATAAAATGGGTGTCCAACTTCAACATCATTAATTAATTCTTTGTGGTCAATAGGAATAATTTTTTTAGCCAAATCGCATGTTTCAAACTCAAAGGCATAAACTTCGCCCTCGTGCATATGTATATCTTCTGGTAAAATTCCAATTCTAATTCTTGGGCCACAAAGATCTTGAATGATTTTTACATCCTTGCCAGTAATTTTTTTAATTTTTTTTAAATTGGCTTTTAACTCAATAAGTTGCTCATTAGAAGCGTGGGAAAAGTTTAATCTGGCAATTTCCATGCCAGCTTCAGTCATTTTATAAAGCAAATCATAGTCGCCAGACCTTTTACCAACATTACACATTATTTTTGTATCCATTTT
>CAIWKF010000132.1 GCA_903913175.1 Candidatus Staskawiczbacteria bacterium | reverse complement strand
ATGAAAATAATTGATTATAAAAAAATATCTACAGAAATACGAAAAAAAGTTTTAGAAATGAAATTTGCTTCGCAAAGCTCTCATATAGGATCGGCTTTTTCTTGCATTGATATTTTAACTGTACTTTATTTCAAAGTATTAAAAGTAAACCCAAAAAAACCTAATGACAAAAATCGCGATATGTTTATTTTAAGTAAGGGTCACGCAGCTAGTGCTTTATACGCGACCTTATCTCAAAGAGGTTTCTTCTCTGAAAAAGTTCTTAAAAATTACTGTCAAAATGGGAAAAAATTAGCTGGCCACAATACCAAAAATTGTGTACCTGGAGTTGAAATTTCAACAGGATCTTTAGGACATGGCTTACCAATGGGAATTGGCGTAGCACTGGCTTTTAGAGAAGATAAAAGAAAATCTAAAGTTTTTGTTTTGATGTCAGACGGCGAATGTGATGAAGGATCAAACTGGGAAGCAGCTTTATTTGCATCGCATAATAAATTAGACAACTTAATTGCAATAATAGATTACAATAAATTCCAAGCTCTTGGCAAAACTAATGAAGTTTTAAATTTAGAACCATTAAAAAATAAGTGGGAATCTTTTGGTTGGCAGGTAAAAGAAATAAACGGGCACAATTTTAAGGAAATAGAAAATGCGCTCTATTTTACTCCATTTAAAAAAGGCATGCCCAGTATAATTATTGCTCACACAAAAAAGGGATTCGGCGTTTCTTTTATGGAAAATATATTTGAATGGCATTATAAATCACCTAGCCAGGAACAATTAAATATTGCTTTTAAGGAATTAAATTGTATAGATTAACAATAAAATGAGACAAACATTTATAAACAATTTAATTTTATTGGCCATGAAGGACAAAGATATTTATCTTTTAACCGGTGATTTGGGTTTTCCTTTTATTCTAGAATTTTCTAAAAAATTTCCTGGCCGCTTTTTGAATTGTGGCATTGCCGAGCAAAACATGATGGGCGTTGCTGCGGGCCTAGCTTTAGCTGGCAAAAAACCTTATGTTTTTTCTTTTGTTCCATTTGTTATTTTCAGATGTCTAGAACAAATAAGAAATGATGTATGCTACCAAAATTTAAATGTAAAAATAATAGGAGCTGGTTCTGGAATTACCTATGGAACTCATGGATCCAGCCATTATGGCATTGAAGACGTGTCTGTATTAAAAGCTTTTCCTAATTTAGTAATATTATCTCCAGCTGATCAAATTGAAATGAAGAATCTTATTTTACAATCTTACAAAACAAAGCAACCAACATATATAAGGTTTGAAAAAAATGCAAAAGAAAGTTTTCATAAAACAGACGACAAAATTATTCTTGGCAAACCTTCAATTTTAAGAAACGGGAAAGATGGATTAATTATTACAACAGGTAGTTCCTTAGAAACTGGCATTAAAACTGTAAAAAAATTATCGGAAAGTAAATACAATCTAAAATTAATTAGCCTGCACACATTAAAACCAATAAATAAAACCTCATTAATAAAAGAATTAAATGATATTAAATATATATTTACAATAGAAGACCACAAGATTGTTGGTGGTTTATACAGCAGTATAGCTGAGATTTTAATAGAAAATAATTTAAGGAATATTACTTTAAAGGCATTTGGCATAAAAGACAAGTATGAGGCAATTATTGGAAACCAAGAATATTTAAGAAAATACTATAAAATAGATTCAAACAGCATTTATAAAGAAATAATGAATATATATAAAAAAAATGGCATCTAAAGAAAAAATAAGGAAAAAAATTTTAAAACTCGTAAAGGAATTTTATAATTTTAAAAAACAGGAGGAACTTTTGCCCCAAAAAGATTGCATAAATTATGCAGGTAGAATTTATGATGAGAAAGAAATGATAAATCTTGTTGATGCTTCTTTAGATTTTTGGCTTACCAGTGGAAGATACGCAGATGAATTTGAAAGAAAATTTGCAGATTTTTTAGGGTTAAAATATTGCTTAATTACAAATTCCGGGTCATCGGCAAATTTACTAGCCATTTCAGCTCTTACATCACCAAAATTAAAGGAAAGACAACTAAAACCAGGTGATGAAGTTATAACAATTGCTTGTGGTTTTCCTACTACTTTAAATCCTATTATTCAAAATAATTTAATACCAGTTTTTGTTGATATAAAATTGGGAACTTATAACATAGATACAAGTAAAATTGAAAAAGCTATTTCTAAAAAAACTAAAGCAATTTTTATAGCTCATACTTTAGGCAATCCATTTAATTTAGAAAAAATATTAAAAATTGCCAAAAAATGTAATCTTTGGGTAGTGGAAGATAATTGTGATGCCCTAGGCTCTAAATATAAAAATAAATACACAGGAACTTTTGGAGATATTTCTACATATAGCTTTTATCCAGCTCATCATATAACTATGGGGGAGGGCGGGGCTGTTTTAACAAATAATTTTGAATTGAAAAAAATAATAGCTTCTTTCCGTGACTGGGGTAGAGATTGTTGGTGTGGCCCCGGTCAAGACAATACCTGCAAAAATAGATTTTCTTGGCAACTTGGCAAACTCCCTAAGGGTTATGACCATAAATATATTTATTCTCACATAGGGTATAATTTAAAAGTTACAGATATGCAGGCAGCTGTTGGGCTTGCTCAACTTCAAAAATTACCATTTTTTATAAAAAAAAGAATAGAAAATTTTAATGCAATTTATAAAATATTAAAACCATATGAAAAATATTTACTATTACCAGCAATAGAAAAAAATTGCCAGCCATCATGGTTTGGATTTCCAATTTTAATAAAAAAAACAGCCTATTTCACAAGAGCTGATATTGTAAATTATTTAGAAAAAAATCATATTGCCACAAGAATGCTCTTTGGAGGAAACCTTTTAAAACAGCCGGCCTATGAAAATATTAAGCATCGTGTTGTTGGTAATTTAGAGAACACAGATATTGTTATGAATGATCTTTTTTGGATAGGAGTGTACCCGGGTATAACTAGGGAGAAACTAAATTATATTAAAAAAACTTTTAATGAATTTTTTAAAAATGGAAAGTAATCCACTATTAAGTATCGCAGTCCCTACCTTTAATAGAGCCAAATTTCTGGAAAAACTTTTAAATTGTATTGCTCCCCAAGTTAAAGAATACAAAGGCTTGGTTGAGATTTGCATTTCTAATAATGGTTCAAGTGATAAAACTCAAGAAGTTATCAGAAGTTTTCAAGATAAATATCCAGGCATAATAAAATATAATAAAAATGAAAAAAATTTAGGTTTTGACAAAAATTTACTTAAGGTTATAGAAATTACAAAGGGGCAGTTTATCTGGTTTCTTGGAGATGATGATTCTATTGTTGCAGACGGCTTGGAGCAGGTAGTTGGTTTTATTAAGGGCTATTGTGACAAAAATACAGGGCTTATTAATATTGGGCATGGTTCACACTTCATTAATGAAAAAACTAAACAAATAGTAATTGATTTTGATACGGTAAAAAAGTCAGAGCCTGCAGTACAAAATTTGGAACTTAAAGATATAATTGGTATACGTCTTGATAATACATTTATATCTACTTTGATATTAAATGGAATTTTTGTAAGAAAGGTGCTTAAAGATGAAAAAGAGGTTATTGAAAAAGCGACTGGTAACCATTATATCCACGCCTTTTTATACCAATTAATGCTTTTAAAATACCCGAAATTAAAAGTAACAAGATTTAACAAGAAAATAGTTGATGTTGATTTAAGCTATTATAAATTTTTTCTAGAAGATAAATTTATGTTATATTATATATCCAGAAACAGATTATCTGATGTATTGTTATCTTGCAAGCAAATTAATGATTATTATAGAATAATCATTATTAATGAGAAAAAAAAGTTTAGGATTGGATACATCAGGGAAATGGTTGGCATGAAAGCATTCGGCAATTTTAATTATTTTTCTTTTTTGGGTTGTATAAAATTATTTTTCAATCAAGCAAAATTTACAGATGCATTAATATTCGCCATTATTTTTTTAATTTTGCATTTAACCCCGGCATTTTTTTTAAGATTCTTGTATAAATGTTTTATTAAAATAAAGTATAAAGAGAAATGGCATGATATCTGGATGCATATTGTTGTTGTAAATTCAGAAATGTCTAAGGGTAGTGAAAGATTAATTAGGTAAATTAAAAAAAATAAGATGGACCGTAACAAAATATTATCTGATTATGATTATCAGAAGTTCAGACAGGGCGATATAAGATCGTGGAGCGGACAAAAGCTTTCTCAATTTTTAATTTGGGATTTTTCTAATGTATTTGGTAAAATGATTATGGGTAAGAGCGTGCCGGAATCAATTATTAAAGATAGTGATATTTTTGTTAAAAAATATAAAAAGTATTTATTCTTTTTTAATTGTTTTGATAAAATCTTTCAGAAATTAATGCTATTTTTTAAGCCTTTAAAAAGTAATAAAATAATTTTATTCCAAAAATTAAAAACAGATTTAATTATTTACGAAGCAAAAAAGCATTACTTTGTAGGATTAATTGTTCAAGGAAGAAAAGATAGGTTGTTTGCAGTAAAAAATTTTATAAGTTATATGGGTACGACTGATTTATACTTATGTGTTAATAATTATTTAAAAGATGGAAATACAAAACATCTTTATGAATTAATAAGTAAAACCGAGAATAAATTAAAAATTATTAAGCCAGATTATATTGTTTTGGGGCTAGATTCGCTTCCTATTGATAGGGCTGTTATTTGGGCAGCTAAAAAATTAGGCATACCGACATTAGTGGTTCAACATGGACTGGAAGATTCACATATGTCTCTATTTGATTATAAAGCAGCTGATTATATTTTAGTTTGGGGAGAATATTTCAAGGACTTATATGTAAAACAAGTTGCAAGAAGACCAGAAGATATTTATATTTCAGGATATCCTTATTTGATTGATAAAAACTATGAAAATAAAATTAGTGATAATCTTACATTGTGCTACTTAGGACAGAATTATGAAAAATATAATAAAGATTTATTAAAAATTAAATTAGAGACTATAAAACAATTATCTTTGGCGTGCAAAAAAGCAAAATTAAAATTTATTTATCGTCCTCACCCCGGTGATGACAGGGAGTTACTTAAAGAAAGGTTGCTGGGTATTTGCTTTTCTCCAAAAGAAGAAATAATTGAAGATACTTTTAAAAAAGCAAACATATTTGTGAGTTCCTGCTCCACATCTTTAGTAGAATCATCAATGCGAGGAAAAATTTCTTTACAACTTATGAATTATCCAGTAGAATCAGATAACTTTGAGGAATTGGGTGCTTGTCATAAATCTTTTAAAACAATTACTGAATTGGAAAAATATTTGGAAAAAATATCAAATTCAGCAAATTTAGAGGAATTTAAAACTAATTTCAATAACAACTATATAGAAACAAGATATAATTCAGGAGAGCGTTTTTTGGAAATATTAGAAGCAATCAATAAGAAGGAAAAAATTATTAGATTAAATAAAATATGAGCAACAAACCGGTATTAAGCATTGCTATCCCCACTTATAATAGGGTTAGTTTTTTAGAGAAACTATTAGATAACATTTTACCTCAAGCTCAAAAAGCAAATGGAACTGTTGAAGTTTGCATTTCTAATAACGGATCTTCGGATAATACCCGCGAAATTGTAAAGTTTTTTCAAAATAAATATCCAGGTATTATAAAATATAACGAAAACAAGGAAAACTTGGGAATTAATAGAAATATACTTAAAATTATGGACATGGCTGAAGGCGATTTTGTTTGGCTTTTAGGTGATGATGATATTGTAGTTAACAACGGCGTTGAAAGGGTGATTACTTTTATTCAAAATTTTTGTAAAGTAAATATTGGGCTTATAACTCTTGGGCATGAGGCATATTTTTTTGATAGTAAAACACAAAAAAAAACAGTTTATTTTGAAACAGTTGAGAAAGCTAAACCTAAAATTTATAAAATAAATAAAGAAGATATTGTTAGATTGCGTTATCCTGTAAATACATTTATT
>CAIWKF010000131.1 GCA_903913175.1 Candidatus Staskawiczbacteria bacterium | reverse complement strand
TTTTTGAACTACAGATATATAAATTTAGGTTTTATAGAAAATGGAAGTATAAAAATTTATCCGAACAGCATTCCTATTCAAGAAGCAAAAGATTTACTTTCAAATTGTAAAAATAAAGATGGCAAATCCTTATTAGATATATACACCTTAACTTCAAAAGATATTAATTAATAAAAAATGGTAAATAAAATTAACAAAAAAATTATCATTTCGGCAATTGTAACATTCATTTTAATTTGGATTAGTCAATTTAAAATTGGTGTATTTTTTCCACCAGATAACGTATATCTAAATGACTCATGGGCGTTTTTCTACCCACCTATAGTTATTGCCATACTGTCGATTATATTCTTTAAGTATAACAGAAAAGAGGTTGCGATTGGAATAATTATTGGAGGTGCACTTTATAGTTTAGTATTATGGTTTATGATGTTTGCATTTGTAGGCGAAATGGTCTGCCAAAGATATTTTTTTAATTTGTTAACCAATTGTCCGGGTATTAAATAGTAAATTTTCGATTGCTTCCTTGCTTTGGCCTTTTGTTTTCATAATGTAAAAAAATAAAATGGAAAAATTAAAATTATTTATTATAGGTATTTTTTGGGGCATGCTTTCTGTTTGGGGGGTTATCCCACTAGGTATTAAATTTTTTTTCTTGCTTAAAATTTATCCGCCAGATGTATTTATCTTTAGTCTACCAATATTTTTTTGCTTAGTTATGATTTGCTATTTCATCTATAAAAAAAGGGGATGGATTATTCCGATTATTGGATTGGCACTAGGCTACATTATAGGAATCATTTTATTAGCACTTGGTCTTGGTTTGGGCAATGCTTAAAACAGCATATGTAAACTGACTTCTTTTTGTAGAAATGTGATATAATATATTTATGAAAGAAAAAATATTATCAAATGTAAAGCAAAAACCGTATTTCTGTGAGAGTGATTTTGTTTTGTATGATTCTGAATTTTATTTATGAATCTAAATTTTGATTTACAATTAGCCAAAAATTATAAAAGTCCTTCTCAAAAAATAAGAGTTTTGACTGAAGGTTGGGTTGATAAACAAATATATTGTCCTAATTGTGGGGAGCTGAAAATAGATAAATATGAAGATAATAGACCTGTCGCTGATTTCTTCTGTTCTAGTTGCAACGAAGAATATGAGTTGAAAAGTAAAAAAGATTCGATGGGTTCAAAAATTCTTGATGGGGCATATCAAACAATGATAGAAAGATTAAAAGAAAGCAACAATCCAAATTTTTTCTTTTTAAATTATAGCAAACATAATTTCGAAGTTTTAAATTTTTTTGTTATACCTAAACATTTTTTTACCCCTGAAATTATTGAAAAAAGGAAGCCGCTATCAGAAAATGCCAGAAGGGCAAATTGGGTTGGGTGTAACATTTTGACATCTGGAATTCCGCGAACTGGAAAGATTTTTTTTGTTAAAAATAAAATTGTTGAACCGAAAAATAATGTTTTAGAAAACTGGCAAAAGACTTTATTTTTAAGACAGGAAAAAGAAATATTGGCAAAGGGCTGGCTTTTAGATATTATAATTTGTATTGAAAAATTAGGTAAGAAAAGTTTTTATTTAGATGAGGTTTATGCTTTTGAAAAAGAATTGAGTAAAAAACATCCAGATAATAAACATATCAACGATAAAATTAGGCAACAATTGCAAATTTTACGCGATAAAGGATATTTATCTTTTGTTGATAAGGGAAAATATAAATTAAACTAAAAATTATGAAGCTAAGAAGTTTAATAAAAAAATTAAAAGATATTGAGAGTCAAAATGATGATAATTTACAGGTTAGAATGGCCGACTATATGCCAGTTGTTAAAGTGGTTGTAAGTTCTAATATAAAAGGTGAAAAATGCATAATTGTTACGGATAGAAAATAAAATTCCGGGTTATTAATATTATTTTAAATATCTGCCTTTACAAAAATTAGGCTTGCCTGTTCCAGAATAAATTGATACAAAAGTAAACCAAAAACCAGCGTTTAGTAATATGGACGCTGTTTTTAATATATTTTTGTTGTTATATCATTGACAACATTTTATTATTTTCATAGAATACAATAATAAAAGATTTGTAAAACATATGAAAAATCTAAGAATCATTTTAA
>CAIWKF010000130.1 GCA_903913175.1 Candidatus Staskawiczbacteria bacterium | reverse complement strand
GGATTTTAGAAAATATACTTTTAGGATGTCATTTCCCAAAGTTTATTTATTTTGATCCTTATGTAAATTTTCCGTATGGTGCTTATGATAAAATAGCTCCAATGTATGATTTTATTTTAGCTATTTTTATTTGGCTTATTAGTTTTGGAAATCCAACAGTAGAACTTATTAATAAAATAGCGCCTTTTTATCCAGTTTTTTTAGGAAGTTTAACTCCTATAGTTATTTATTTTATAGCAAAAGCTTTTTGGAATAATACAAAAATATCTTTATTATCTGCTTTTCTTGTTTCTATATTTCCAACTGTTTTATATAGATCATTGTTGGGGGTTAATGATCATCATGTGGCAGAAGTTTTGCTCTCATCTTTAACAATGATGTTTTTAGTTTATGCCCTGTTGTTTGCTAAAAATGGTAATAGTATAAAAAATATTAAATTTTGGCTATTTGTATTTTTAACTGGCTTTTCTTTAGGGCTTTACTTTTTAACATGGGTTGGGGCTATTCTATTTCTTTTTATTATTTTTGTTTTTTTAGTTACTTATTATTTAATAGAATTTTTATCTAATAAGCCGTGTAAATGGATTTTAATTGCAGGATTTACAATCTTTTTGGTGCCACTTTTAATGATTGCGCCATTTTTTGGTCATCCAAATATTACTTTTGGAACATATAATATTAATCATTTACTTTGTTTTACTCTTTCGTTTTTTGCGTTTGCTTTACTTTTGGTTGTTAGTTTCATTATTGAAAAAAAGTCTTTTAAAAAATGGGCGATATTTCCTATTATAATTATAATATTTGTAGTTTCTGTAATAGTTTTGAAATTTGGTTTTTCTGGTATTTTTGAAAAAATAATTGTCTTAGCCAATGGTGTTAATAATAACGGATCTTCTTTAAATGATTTTAGAAATTTTGTATCAGAAATGAACCCATTAAAATTTCAAGGAGCAATAGACCGATTTTTTGCATTATTTTTTATGTATTTATTGGGTTTTTTTATAATAATTTACCAGTTTTTAAAGGAAAAAAAACCAGAATATTTATTACTAATAATATGGACAATTATTACTCTTTTAATAACCGGCTTTTTTTCATTTTTTGGACAGGTAAGGTTTGATATTTATCTTTCTGTTAATGTTGTATTGTTATCTAGTTTTTTTATAGTAAAGGGATTTGAATTTGGATTTAAGTCATTGGATATTTCTTCTCGTTTAGAAAAAAAAGAAAGTTACTATAAAATTTATTTTTTGGTTGGATCAGTTGTTATGTTATTTAATTTAGTATTTTTTATAATATATCCATTTCCCTTTAATGCGGGGCAAGACTTTCCTTATTCTTTACCAAATATTGTTTCAGCTGTAATAAACACAATGAAAGATCCATCTGTTTTAAGTACTGATTGGCAAAAAGCTTTAAAATGGCTAAAGGAAAAAACCCCAGACCCTGGTATGGATTTTTATGCTTTATATAAAGAACCTGGTATAGACAAAAAAACAGGAAAATTAAATTCATATGTTTATCCTGAAAAATCTTATGGTGTTTTATCTCACTGGGAAAAGGGGCATGCTATAGAATATTATGCACAAAGGCCAGTTACTGCTAATCCTTTTCAATTGGGAATTGGTAAAAAAGTTAATGGAAAAGTAATAGAACTGGGAGAATCTTTATTTTTTATAGAAACAAATGAAAATAAAGCAACCTCTTACCTGGACCAATTAAAAGTAAAATATATTATTAGTGATAATAAATTTGCTTTACTTGAAAGTGGTATTTTTAATGTTATGGTTAAGTTGGTTCAAAAAGATATGACTGGGTATATAGATGAACCAGAAAATTTACCAACAAAATATGATAATTCAATGATTGCGCGGCTTCATATTTTAGATGGTTCAAAATCAATATTAGAGAT
>CAIWKF010000129.1 GCA_903913175.1 Candidatus Staskawiczbacteria bacterium | reverse complement strand
GCAAAGTGTTTTTAATTTCAATGTTTTAACCCACCCTACCAGAATTAAGGCATTAAAAATATTTTTAATTACAAGCGTATTTTAAGCTATTGCAACTCATATTATCTGCCTATCGGCAGACAAACGACTGCCTATCGGCAGTCGTCACGATTTTCCCCCCAAGACAACGAACACAAAGAAAATATTTGAATAAAGAAAATGACGGAAAAAATATGTTTTCAAATTATATGATAATCGTATAGAGCAGGGGGAGGATACCAATGGGGCAACTTTATTGACAATTTATCTTTAAAATAGAATAATAGAGGCAAATAAATCAAAATAGTAAAATGTTAAAAATTCGTAAATTACAATATATTGGGAAACAATATCTTTTAAATGTGCCAGTTGAAATAATAAAAGAGGCAAAATTTAAAAAAGGCGATTATTTAGAGATAATGCAAGGCCAAAATAGCAACTTTTCTATTAGAAAAGTTGCTGAAAATGATACGCCAAGGATAGAAGTAGTCCTAGAATCACTTAAAAATGAGGCTGTTGCTCTTAATGGATTAATAAACGCCTTAAGATCTGCCCTATCGCCTGCCGAGTTCTCGTTCCGGTTGGCTCAATTTTCTCATATTCAAGCGAAAATAAGAAAATTGGAAAAGAAGAAGTAAAAAATATTAAAAAGTAATGAAAAAGTAAAAATGGCTATTAGAATTAATGCAGAAAACCAAAAGACAAAGGATTTTCTTGCATATATTGTTAAAAATATTGCCCAAAAAGAAAACCTCAAATATCTTGACGAGGTTTTAGTTGAAATACAAAAAGGCAAAACGCCTTTTCCTGAATTTAAGAAATATGATCATGGGTTGGGCAGTGACTATGACGCTTTAGAAATGCAATGGAAGTCAAATCCAAAGTATAATGAAAAAGCAAATTTAATAGCAGAATATTTAAACAGCAATTTTCAAAAAGGTACCATATTCTCAATACCAGAGCAAAAGAATAGCAAACCCTTAACTTTTATTGTTAGAGCTGTTATTGACAACCCTTTTGAAATTTTCAAAATATACCAAAAATTAGAATTAGAAACAAGCAAAAATAAAGTTTTAAAACACAAAAAAGGCAATGAGGAATCAAAGCTTCTTAAAAATTCTTTGCGTATTTTATTTAGAGGAAAAGAGATAAAAATTGTAGAAGAAACAATACAAAGTGATGTCTGCAAAATTATGTTTAGCAAACCATTAAAAACCTTAATTCCCCTTGATCTAATTGTAGATAAAGTTTATGGAGACGAGGTAATAGATACTAAAAAGAAGTTAAAAAATATAATTAATGCACTATATTGGATAAATAGGAGGGTTAAAAATTCTACAGGTAAAAGCATATTTTCCTTTGGTAAAAAGCGTTTTTCAAGAATAGCATAAAATATTTTTGCTAATAGTCATCTAATAGTTAGTCTATTTGGTAGGATTGGCCTAATCCTGCTTTTTTTGTTTTACAAAAGTGGGGATAAAACCATGTTACCAAAAGAAGCCATTGAGCAATACAAAAAAATCTACAAGAATGGTTATAATATTGAGCTGAATGAAAACGAGGCCACAGAAATGGCCAACGATCTTTTTGAATTTATGCGAGCAGTTTATCTGCCCACTGGCGAAGAGGAATTAATAACAACACAAGAAAATGGAACAAAAAATACAAATTAGTGAAATTCAAATAGTACCCATTAAACCACAAGATGGGCTGATTGCTTTTGCCTCTTTTGTTTTAGATAAAAAATATTATATTGGCTCGGTTGCTATTTATACCAGACTTAATGGCGAAGGCTTTCGCCTTGCCTACCCAACTAAAAAGATTGGCGACAAAGGTATTAATATTTTTTATCCTATAAATTCTGAAGTAGGCAACGCAATAGAAAAAGAAGTAAATAAAAAAGTTAATGAAATATACAATATTGGAGTTAATGAAAATATTGGACGATAATAGCAAAGGGATATTTATCAGAGAGCCACATAAAAGGGGGCGATTTTATTTAGACAATGAAATTATAGAAAAAGGTTATTTAAAAATACTTAATAAAGTTTTACTTATTTATTTAGTTTTGGCAAAACATGCAAATGCAAAGAATCAAGGGTGTTTTTTAACCTATGAAACTATTATGGAAGAAAGCGGAATAACAAACAGAAATACAATATCAAAAGCTCTTAAAATATTATCTGCTCTCAATATAATAATTATTAAGCATTTTAAGGGTACATTTTGCAATTTCTACTATCTTATAGATAACTCAAAATGGAAGCCTGTGGACAGTATCAATATTGATACTATTATATCGGTATCAAAATATGCTAAAAATCAGTATCAAAACAAGCAAAATAGCAGTATCACTGTTGAT
>CAIWKF010000128.1 GCA_903913175.1 Candidatus Staskawiczbacteria bacterium | reverse complement strand
TTTGGTTATGATATTTTTTTGCTTTAAATTTAAAGTTGAATTATCAGCAGAGCTTGCAGGTGCCGTAAGCCAGTCAAAATTTTATTTAGCTTCATTGGTTTTACCTAATAATCAAGACATTGAAGTTATAAATAGTAATTTAGAAGAATTTTCAGAACTACCAAAAACCATATCTGTTTCACAAGATATTAGTTTGCAAGAGACAAAAAAAGCTATAGAAACCCTTATTAGTGAAGACGATCAGTTAGATGATTTGGCAGAACAAATTGATGTAATTAGAAGACAAATTAATGACCTACTTAAAGAAAAAGAACTAAAAAATATTGAAATTATTCAGGAAGAAAAGCAAGATAAAGATATTATTGCTGAGCAAGAAGAAAAAGAAACTAAAGAAGAAGTGCAGGACAAAGGAATTAATATAGAACAAGTGAATTCTGGGAAAGAGAATATTAATTACCCTGAAATTTTAATTTCAGAAGTTCAAGTTGCTGGTCAAGGTGATGATAAGCAGGAATTTGTAGAGCTTTATAACCCAAACAATATAGTAGTTGACCTAACAGATTGGTATTTACAAAGAAAAACTATAAATGCTGATAGTTTTTCAACTTATGTTTCTAGTAATTTGTTTTTAAATAAAATTATTTATCCCAAAAGTTATTTTTTAATTGCTCGTAGTGGCTCTTTTTATGCAAATTATGCTGATATTTTAACAGAAAATCCTTTAACAGAAGACAATTCATTAATTTTAAAAAACCCAAATAAAGAAACCGCAGATTTATTGGGTTTTGGAAGAGCTAATAATTTTAAAAATAGCCCCGCTGAAAGTCCGCAACCATCAAAAACTATTGGCAGAAGGTGGGATTTATCAAATAATACTGAGCAAAATATAGGAAATAATAGTATAGATTTTGAAATACAAACTCCAACTCCAAAAGCACAAAACATAAAATTTGTTGAATTAATAGCCCCGCCAATTACTGGTGGAGGTGGCGGAGGAACTGAGAGTGTTTCTTATTCTAAAATTTTAATTTCTAAAATTTTAATTTCTGAAATTTTATTGGGAGAGAATGAGTTTATTGAGCTTTTTAACCCCAGTAGTACTGATATTTCTTTAAATAGTTGGTATTTGCAAAGAAAAACAAAAACAGCAAGTGAATATTCTAGCTATGTACCTAAAACATATTTTGCAGGTAAAAATATTTTGGCAAACAGTTATTTTTTAATTGCACGACAAGGGTCTATATATGAGAATTTGGCTGACATTGTTTTTGATCAACCCTTAACTGCTGACAATTCTTTAATTTTAAAAAACCCAAAACAAGAAATTTCAGATAAACTTGGTTTTGGCTTGGCTTCTGATTTTGAAACTTTGCCTGCCATATCTACAGAAACAGAAAAAAGTATTGGTAGAATAGTTTTATCTTTGGCAGTAGAACAAGATTCTGACAACAACGCAACTGATTTTGAAATACAAACTCCAACTCCAAAAGCACAAAACATTACTTTTATTGAGCCACCGCCAGTGGAAATAATAAAAGATACAACCGCACCAGAAGTAATTTTTGAAGTTATTCCAGCAGTACAAACAAATTTAAGTTTTTCAATTAATTTTGAAATTTCAGATTTATTGGGCACAGTGACTCCTTCTGGCATAAGTAGTTATATTTTTAGATGGAAAGAAGGAGAAAATGATTGGCAGGAAGATGCAGTTGTAGAAATAAGCGGAGTTTTTATTTCTGCCAAATTTGCAAAAGACTTTATTGGCGAGGATCAAAAAACTTATTATTTTCAGGTAAAAGCTAAAGATGTTGAGGGTAATGAAGGTTTATGGCTTTTAACAGAACCAGTTTTTACAAAAATTGAAATTCCTTTAATTATTCCTCCTTTGCCAGAATTATTACCAATTGTTATAAATGAAATTCAAACTGAAGGAGAAACAACAAAAGATGATTGGGTGGAGCTATATAATCCTAATGATTTTGAAGTTGATATTAGTAACTGGTCTATTCAGCGAAGTCCTTCAAGTGGAAGTATTTATAAAAAGAATTTTGAAACTGGACAGAAAATTTTAGGTCATGGGTTTTTTCTTGTTGTTAGAAATGACGCCAGCCAATCTTTATTAAGCATAGCAGACATGACAACTTCTGTTTTACAATTATCTGATGTGGCTACTATTTATTTGGTAAAATCTCACGATAATATTTCTGGGTTAGATGATTTAAATATAATTGATAAAGTTGGTTATGGTAATAACCCATTTTCTTGTGAAGTAAGTCCAGCATCAGTGCCACCAAAAAATAAAAGCATAAGTAGAACTTTAGGGGCTGATACAAATGATAATAGTATTGATTTTACTATTTTAGAAACTCCTACTCCAAAATCAGAATAGATTTACAGAAATATAAAAATATGTTATTGTGCATTTATGAATTTGGAAAAATTAGAAGAAGCTTTAAAAGACCAACCAAAATTTCGTTTAAAGGAAGCGAGGGATTTTTTATATATAAAATTTATTGAAAATTGGAATGAAGCAACTTCTTTTTCAAAAGATTTAAGAGAAAAATTAAACAAAGAATGCCCGTTAGAAATTAAAGCAGAATTATTAATTTCAAAATCAAAAGATAGCGTAAAAACTAAAATTACCTTAAAAGACGGTTTAGAAATTGAAACTGTTTTAATGCGCCACATAGACGGTAGAAATACTGTATGTGTTTCTTGCCAAGTGGGTTGCCCAATGAATTGTGCTTTTTGTGCTACTGGCAAAATGGGCTTGCTAAGAAATTTAGACTATTTAGAAATTATTGAACAAGTTTTGTTTTTTGCTAGATTGCTGGTGAAAGAAAAGCAGCGCGTGACAAATGTAACTTTTATGGGAATGGGAGAGCCATTTTTAAATTATGATAATGTTTTTAAAGCTATAGAAATTTTAAATAATAAAGATTATTTTAACATAAGCATAAGAAGCATTTCTGTTTCAACTTGCGGAGTAATTGAAGGTATTGAAAAGTTGGCTGATAGCGGACTGCAAGTTAATTTGGCTATTTCTTTACATGCGCCAAATGACAAATTGCGCGGGGAATTAATGCCTATAAACAAAAAATATTCCTTAGAAAAAGTTTTAAGTACAGTTGATAAATATATTGGAAAAACTAAAAGAAAAGTAATGTTTGAATATATTTTAATAAAAGATGTAAATGATTCCATTGATTGCGCCAAAGAATTGGCAGGTTTAATGAAAAAGAAATTATATTTTTTGAATTTAATAGTTTTTAATCCTGTGGCTGGCTCAAAATTTCAGCCGTCAGAAAAAAAGCAAATAGAAGAATTTAAAAAAATACTAAAAAAAGAAAAAATTAATTTTGTCCAAAGGTATAAATTTGGGCAAGACATTAAAGCAGCCTGTGGCCAGTTTGTGACAGAAAGTAATATAGTTATCCACAGGTAATTGCTTTTTAAATATGGTATAATTACAAAATGCTCTTTGACTTTTAATTTATTTTTTGTTAAATTAGATGATATTGTTATAAAATATCATGAATGAAAAATTTATTAAAATTACAAACTCAGCTTACAAGGTTTTAGAATTTTTGCCAGAAGCAGAGATATTGAAACACAAAGCAAAAGAAAAGGCCTTAGCCATAATGGAAGGTGCATCTTTGATTTTTGGTGAAAAAGAAGATATCTGGATGGACATTGGGTGTTTATCTGAAATAAATAAAGTTTTAGGTAATATAGATATTTTTTTAAGTTATTTAGAAATAACCAAAGAGTGTGGTTGGATTGATACGATCAATTTTTTAATTTTGGAAAAAGAGTATAAAAGACTTGAGGCTGAAGTTATAAAATTAAAAGAAAAATATCAGATTAAAAACCTCAAACCCCAACCTCCCCAGCTTACAGGTGGGCAGATAGTGACCAGTCAAACTTCAAATTTTGAAAAAATTCAAAACACTATTAGTCAAAAAAAAGAATTAACAGAAAGGCAAAAAAAAATATTAGAAATTGTACAAAAAAATGAAAAGACTCAAGTTGCAGATATTATAAAAGTTTTACCAGATGTAACCAAAAGAACAATTAGGCGAGATATGGACGAACTTCTTAAGTCGGGGCAAATACTAAGGGCAGGAGAATTTAACCAAATATCTTATAAATATGCTTAAGATGTGATAGGACAATATACTTGTCCTAACATATGATAGGACAAATGTGGAATTTTGATAGGAAATTTAGCTAGGACCATTGATATTTATAGGTTTTTGTGATATAATATTGAATCAATGTTAAATAATAAACAAGAACAGTTTAGTCGAGTTTATGACCAATATATTGAAAAAATATATCGGTTTGTTTACTTGAAAGTAAGTTCAGAAGAAGTAGCTCAAGACATAACTTCTAAAGTATTTTTAAAGGGCTGGGAGGCATATGAAAAATCTGCAGATAATATTGAAAATAAGGGTGCTTTTTTATATCAAATAGCTAGAAATTCAGTTATTGATTTTTATAGAGATAGAGCCAAGAATCTAGTTGTTTCTACAGATTTATCTTTGCAAATTGCCGATAAAAAGGATAATTTGCATGAAAAAGCAATTCAAAATTTTGATATTGAGCTTGTAAAGTCAGCTATACAGAATTTAAAGCAAGATTATCAGGATATTATTATTTGGCATTATTTAGATGGTTTAGAGGTCCCTGAAATAGCTCTGGCCATGCAAAAACCAACTGGAACAGTAAGGGTAATGTTACACAGAGGGCTGAGTGCTTTGAAAAAAGAACTAGGCAATATTAGGGAGGGCTAGGTTTTATTGTAAAAAGTGTAACAAATTTGGTAATTTTGCGTCATCATAGTAACAGGCTGAGCTTTTAAGGCAAAGTCTAAAAATATGACAGATAAAGATTTAATTCTAAAACTTAATAAATTATCAGCAATTAAGCCCAATCAAGAATGGGTTACTTTAACTAAAAATCAAATTTTCAATTCTGAAATAAAAGAGAACAACTTTTCTGTTATTGCAAACAAAATAAGTCTTAAAGAAAAATTTATAGTAAATTTTAATGTTATTTCATCTGTGTTTGCTGGTAAAAAATTAGCTTATGCATTTTCAACTCTTTTATTGTTGGTAATTGGAGGGTTGGGAATTATAAAATTTACTACTCCTGATTTTTCAACTAAAGTTGCATCTTTACAATCAACAACTGCTTTGTTACCAGTAGCTAGCCAATTGCAGAATGATTTTGTTATGGCTAATAAAAAATTACAAGAATTGACTTTAGCAATAAAAGAAAATAAAGCAGGCACAATTGCTCCTGCCATGGATGAATTTAGACAAAGTGTTGCCTTGGTTGCTAAGAATTTAAATAATAATATTTCAACTCAAAATACACAAGATTTAAAAGAAATTGCAGTTAATATTAAAAAATTAAAAGATGGTAGAAAAGAATTAGTATTATCTGGATTAGCTATCAATGAGACAAAAGAATCAAAGGATTTAGACACCGCAGAAAGCATTTTGGTGCAAAGACTAATAAATGATTTAGATAAAACAACTTTAACAGAAGATCAACAGAAAAAAATGCTGGAAATAAAAGACTTATATGAAGCAAAAGAATATGGATTGGCATTAGAAGAAATTTTGACCATAAACAATTAAATAATGATTGCAGTGGGCTCGTAACCCATTGCTTGAAATAAAATATAATATATCAGTCCTGCTCTCTGGAAATTTAAAGAAATAAATTACTGGAGAGCAGGACTGATTAAGTCGCTTTAAGTTTGTGATTAATACGTAAAATCATAAACAAGTAGTAATACTATTAAAAATGGTCGACGCGACGCAAAAAGTTCGCTATTATAAAAATTAAAAATGCCTTAGTAAATAATACGAAAGTTTATTTAATAAGGAAACAAAAAATAAAAAACA
This sequence comes from Candidatus Staskawiczbacteria bacterium, assembly GCA_903913175.1. Lineage (GTDB taxonomy): Bacteria > Patescibacteriota > Minisyncoccia > Minisyncoccales > Staskawiczbacteraceae > XYB1-FULL-32-11. Next base: position 16,167 of record CAIWKF010000128.1, on the reverse strand, counting down.
ATGAGTATAAGAAAAACAATTATCACAGCCATTGTCGGTTTGACCTTGGTTGCCGCAATTGTTCCTGTAGGAAGCGTAAATGCTTTAACAACAGCAGAATTACAAGCTCAAATTAATGCTTTGACAGCTCAATTGGCCCAATTAACTGGGACAACAACACCTGCCACAGTATCAACAGGAGCTTGCGCTGGAGTTACATTTTCAAGAAATTTGACAACAGGCTCAACTGGTTCAGATGTAAAATGTTTACAAACAATTTTGAATCAATCAGCCGCAACTCAAATTTCTACAACAGGAGCAGGATCACCTGGAAACGAAACATCATACTTTGGTGGATTAACCTTAGTTGCTGTTAAAAAATTCCAGACAAATAATGGGATGACACCTGCAAATCAGGTTGGTCCTATGACAAGAGCCAAATTAAATTCAATGTTAGCCGGAGGGACAATAGTTTTGCCACCAGTTGTAACACCAGGGCAAACAGGTCCAGTTTCCGCAATGTTATCTTCAACAACACCAGCTCAAGGTTCCTTAATTGGAGGCCAAGCAACAGCAGGTTTAGTAGATGTTAACTTTATTGGAAATGGAACAGTTACTTCAGTAACATTACAAAGAACAGGAATTTCTGATCAAAATACATTAACAAATGTATATTTATATGACGGAAATGTTAGAATTACAGATGGATATTCTTTCAATGTTTCAGGACAATTGGTCATGAATGGTTTGAATATTGCTGTAAATGGATCAAAAGTTATCTCAGTAAAAGCTGATGTACTTTCTGGTGCAGTCAATACTGCTTCAAGCATTGTTGCTTCATTAGTAGCTTACACAGCCAATGGTACAGCTTCTACAGTAAATGTAGTAGGAAACACCATGATGATTGTAACTGGAAGTTCAGCAACAGTAAGCTTTACAGCTAACACAGTTGGTACAGCTAATGTAAATGCTGGCACAACCGGATACACATTCTGGTCAGCCCCATTGCAAGTTAACACAAGAACAGTTGTATTAAAAACTGCAAACTTTAGAATGATTGGATCAGCTCCAGTAGATGCATTATCAAGTATTAAAATGTACATTGATGGTGTTGACACAGGAAAAGTAGCAACAGTTATTTCTATTAATGGATCTAACTATGCAAGCTTTGATTTAACATCAAGCCCAATCAACTTAGCAACAGGATCACACACAATTGACTTAAGAGCAGATGTACAAAAAGGAACAAATAGAAATGTAACAGTTTCTATTCAACAAGCAGCTGATCTTACAATTACTGATCCACAAGTTGGAGTAAATATCGCCGTTTCAGGAACAGTTCCAAACAACGCTGGTACAATCTCTATTCTTACAGGTTCAGCAACAGTTGTAATTGATCCAACATTTACATCAGCAACAAATGTATCAGCTGGTGCAGCAAATGTTGTTATTGGAAGATTTAAAGTTCATGCTTATGGAGAAGATATTAAAGTTAGTACTTTAAATGTTACTCCAAAGATTACTTTGGCAACATCCACAGGAGCTACTTGTACAACTGATGCAGCTGGAGTAGTTACATCAGCTACAGGTACTTGCGGATTAAACAATGTAACCTTGTATTTCAATGGTTCACAAGTTGGCTCACAAGTAAACTGGGCTTCAACAAATGGAAGCGCAGGAGCTACTATTCCTTTCACATTGGGCTCTCAAGTGATTGCCTTAGCTGGACAGGATGGTACATTGGAAGTAAGAGCAGACCTTCAAACAACTAACAATGTTTCTTACACTGGAGGTACAGTGTCTGTAATATTGCCAATTGAAACAGTTAATGGACAAGGAATGAGCTCACAAAATACAATGGGTGTTCCTACAGGTTTAGTCCAAACAACTGGATTAGCTATTCAATCAGCAACATTGATTGTTTCAAAAAATACAGGTTATGCAAGCCAAAGCGTTAGTCCAAACACCGCAGGTGTAAAAATTGGTTCATTCGTTGTACAAAACCAAAGCACATCTGAAGCAGTTAGATTAACATCTTTGAATGTTGTTATAACCCCTTCAGTAACCGCACTTACCAATTTTTCAGCTTTGAGAACATCAGACACCACAGGTGCAGGAGCTACTCCTTTGCAACCAACTGGTAATGATACCTTCTCAGTTGCCGATGTATTACAACCAGGATCCTCAATAACAATTGACATTTTTGCTAACACAGGAGGCGATACAGCAGGATCAATTGTAACAAAACTTACAGTTGCCTCAATTGGCTCTACTAGCAATATTTCTTCAGCAGGAACACAACAAACTGGTCAAACAATTACATTGGGAAATGGTACAGTTGGTACACCTTCAATTATCGTATCAACAACAACACCAGCTCAATATATAGCTGCCGCCGGAGGTTCAGTAAATGGATCTCAATCAACATTTAACTTTGTTTCAGCAGGTGGAGCTTCAACAATTACAGAATTAAAGTTTACAGTTTCTGGTTCTGATACAAATCCTACTCAAACAGTTGAAAGGATTTGCGTTGGTACAGTATGTGGTTCTCCAGCAGTTGTTAGCGGAACACAAACAGTGTACTTAACTGGTCTTTCATTAGCCGTTCCAAACGGAGGTGAATTAAGCCAAAATGTACAAATTTCATATGGATCAGTTGGTACATCTGGAGTTACTCCAGGATCAACTGCAGTAGTTACTCTTACTTATGTTAAATATACATCAGGTGGAGCAACTCAAACTCCTTTGACAGTTAGTGTAGCTTCCCCAACAGTAACTTTAGTTGGCTCATTGCCAGTTGTTACAATTCCAGCAGCCAGTGGCACTTTGCAAATTGGTGGCGGATTAAACAAGATTGGACAAGTTTCAGTTAAAGCTGATGCAAAAGGAAGTATAAGAGTAAGACAAATTCTCTTTACAGTATCATCTTCAGGGTTTGATGGAAGCGGAGCTTTGATCACGGATACTCCAGGATCAACTCCTTTCTTAACCTTAGCTGGAAGCAGCACTCAAATTACTGGTAACTATTGCGACATAAGTGGCGCAAATATTACTTGTGAATTAGGTGGTAATGGAAATACAAGTTATGCTAATGACTTTATTATTCCAGCAGGGAATACTCAAATATTTGATTTGTATGCTACAGTTGGAGGAGCAGCCGCTTCTACAACAACAAAGGCAAGCGTTTCTACCAAAATTACAGCAGCAGGATTCCTATGGGATGATGCTTCAACAGCAGGTGTCTCAGGAACCGGATTAGCAGGAACATTGGTTCCAAGCTTCCCAGCAGTAAGTAGCTTTACAGTTACTCAATAGTTAGGAAGATTTCTTAGCCTTTCTTGTAAACTGGCTTTGAGAAAAACAAAGAGCCGCTCTCCTTTCGGGAGCGGCCTTTGTTTTTTCTGATTACACGGATGATAACAAATTAACGCTGATAAATACGCTGATTAAAACGCTGATACTACGCTGATGATGATTTGTTTCTTGCGGTATCATAGACTACTCTTTTTATGGTTAGTTCATTGGGTCCAAAATTTATTAAAAAACCAAGCTTGTATTCTGAACCTTTTAAATATTTCCAAAATTGGTCTATGTCTTGTTTTGTTATAAATGCTTTGGCTTTTAATTCTAAAATTATGCAATCATTTATAATTTTATCTGGAATATATGTGCCAACTTTTTTGTTTTCAAAATATATATCAATTCTTTTTTGTTCCTCAACTCTTAGTCCTCTTTTTTCTAAAGCTATTGTTAGAGATTTATCAATTATTCTTTCTTTAAATGCCCCACCAAAATTTTTATAAACATCAAAACAAGCTCCCCTAATTTCATAAGATTCTTTTTCATATAAAAAATTATTCACTTTATTATTTACCATAAGCTTCAGCGTTAATTCGGCGTCTCAATCAGCGTTATTTCAGCGGAAGAGTCCGAAGGAACTCATCTACATTAGGTTTTGATTCTGGGGACAACTGTAAGACCCGCAGGGCCTCTTCTCTGGCTTCTTTATACTTGCCCAGCTGTTTATAGAAAAAAGCAATGGACGAGTGGTATTGGGCATTACTTGGGTCAATAAGCGTAATCAATTTATTATAAACAATGACCAAATTTTCATAGTCTGGTATTGAGCCATAGGCATCTGACAAGTTATTTAAACTTTCTTTTGAGTTTATATTATAGCCTTTATCTGTAGCAATTTTAATGCTTTCTTTGGCAGAATTTATATCTTTTAAATAAATTTCTGAAAGCGCCAAATACCAATAACAATTAACATAATTAGAATTTATATCAAGGCATTCTTGGGCATATTCTTTAGCTTCTTTATACTTGCCAGAAGTTATGGCAACTTTAGCTTGCTCTATTATTATTTCTTGATGTTTGGGAGCTAACTGTAAAGCTTTTTCTAAATATAAACTGGCTTGGTTAAGCAAGTCTTTTTTAATTTGCGGGTCTTGCGTGGTAACTGCCAAAGCATTATTTGTGCTTCCTAAATATAGCCAAAATCTGGTGTAACGAGGTTGAATTTTGACAGCTTCTTTTATAAGCTCTGAACCTTTTTTTAAATAGGCTAAGTTGTTTTCTGGATAAAACACATTACAGGTTTTAGTAAATTCTACATAACTTAGTCTTACATAAGAATCTAAAAAACTTTTTTGAGTCAAATTTTTCTCTAGTAAATTTAAACTTTGATTGCAATATTTTTGATTAGCAAAGTCTCTGGCTTTATTTATTTCTATATTAATTAAAAATGGCTTTATATTACATTGATATAGAAAAAAGATTAATAAAAGAAAAGATAAAGTTAGTATTATTTTTTTACCGCTAAAATTACGCTGATTTAAACGCTGAGTTAACGCTGAGTTAACGCTGATACTAATTTTATTTTTCAGCGTGTTATTAGCGTATTGTTCTGCGTTTATTTCAGCGTTATTTAATGAAATTAAATGCAGGGAATAGGCAATTAGTAAAAAGAAAATTAAATATGTGGCAAAGCTGTCAAAGCTGAAAAACATAGCCACAAAATAGCCAATTAAAGTGGCTTGCACCCCATGTCCTATCAGCGTAGAATCAGCGTATTGTTCTGCGTTTATTTCAGCGTGCTTCAATTTCTGGAGCTGGAAAAACAAAGCAATAAATAAAGCCAAGTATGCAATTATACCTAAAATGCCAGTTTGAACGCCTGTGTCTAAAATTGTGTTATGAGCTTTGTCCCACCAAAAAGATGAAATTATTTTTGGATCATAATTTTTGTCAAAACCTACAGCAAAGTTTTCTGGGCCATAGCCTAAAATTGGTTTGTCTTTTATGGCCATTAGAGCCACTTTCCAGCCTTGGAATCTTTCATCATTTAAAGCACTTTTTATAGATAATCTGCTTTCAAGTGTTTGCAAAATTCTATTTTTGGGTGGTGTTTTTGCTGAGCTTGGAAAAATGTTTACATAAGAAATTAAACCAATTACTATTAGAAAAAATAATCCTGTAATTATTTTAGCCCATTTAGTTTTTAGGCTTTTAATTGGGTAAAATGACAAAAAATATAAAGTTCCAATAAAAATTCCTGCCCAAACAGCTCTTGTGCCAGTTATAAAAATTGTATAACTAAAAATTAAAAGACACGCCCCATAGAATGCTTTTTTAATTTTATTTGCTTTAATAAGAAAAGATAAAGTTAAGAAGAATAAAAGTAAAATATATATGGCCAGTAAAATTGGGCTACCAGTGGTTGAGGCAGGACGGTTTTCAACACTAACAAGAATTTTATTAAATAAGCCCAAATACTGAAAAATGCCTACTAAAGAAACTAAAACTCCAACTATAATTGAAAAATCCCAAACTTTTTGCCAAGCAGGTTTTTTAAAAATTACAAATGTCAAAATTGCAAAAATAAAATAAAAAGCATAAGTTACAAAACCTCCTCCTCGCCAAGGTGATCCCCAAAGGCTAAAGTACCAGTCAACAGAAAACACACCAGCCAAAAAGGAAATTCCCAAAAGCCCAAGCAAAGCCCAAATAATTGGATTGCGTTTTGTCATTGCAAGGACCAGTCGCAATTTTTGCGAAAATTGGCTGGGACAGCAATCTGGTTTTTTAGATTGGTTTGTTGTCTCTGTCGTTCCTTTTTGCAATGACGAGGCGAGAAATAAAAACCCCAGTATTGCCACAATACTTCTAAATATAATGGTTTTAGGAAAGTCCGCAGGATACATCCATGGCGAAAAGGTGAATAATGGCAAAGCCAGTATTATAAAAAACCCAGTTAAGTAAACCCAATTAAATTTATTTTTTGTATTATTATTGCTTTGCATTTTGGTTAAGTTTTTTAAATTCATAATCTTTAAATTTTAAGAAAAATTCCTCAAAATATTTTCTGGAAAGCGAAGCAACTAATACTGAAATACCTCCTGCAAATATAAACCGAATAATTAGTCCAGAAATTGTCTCATGAAATGTTATGTTTAATGAAGACGAAAAATATATAATTATTGCATCAAACCAATAAAAAATTAATAAATGTACCAGATATAATCCATAACTTATTTTACCAAAATAACGAACCCAGCTTAGGAGCACAATTTTTTTAAAATTACTTGTTCCAACAATCAAAGTTAGACCTATAATTCCTGCAAATAAAATATTAAATGGAAAAGTTTGCAATACTACCCCTAAAGGAGTTGATCTATATAGTATACCAAAAGGAGCGCCAATTATTAATATAATTATAGCTACTACCATTAAAGCTAAGCTTATTTTTGTGATTACTTTACGTGTGGCAAATTTTGATTTAATAAAAATAGAAAGCAATGCCCCTAATGCCAAGGCATCAGCCACAAACCAAGTGTAGTAAAATAAATCTTGTTGTGGATTGAGTGATATTGCTATCCATTTGATTATGGGAGTTAGAATTACAATTGTTCCAGCTAATATAGCAAGTGATTTTTCAGACATTCTTTTTACTGCTTGAGGCCATAATAAATAAAACTGTTCTTCAACAGCTAAAGTCCAAAGAGGTCCGTATTGCAATGCAATTCCAAAAATAGCAGAAAGATTTGATGCAAAAAATATGCTTATTAATAAAAATGGCCATTTGATAAAACCAAAAATCCACAAAATTATAAGTATAGCTAAATATGCTGGCAAAATACGTAAGGCTCTGCGAAAATAAAATCTTTTATAATAGTCTGGACGGTCTTTTGTACTGGTTAAAATGCCTGTGATTAAAAACCCAGAAAGTACAAAAAAAAGCTGAACCCCAAGCCATCCTCCTTGCGTGGATAAAATTAATAATTTACCTATGCCATGAAATTTGTGGATAATTTGCTGATTTGTAACTGTCCAATAAAACCCATGACCTAAAACAACCATGATTACAGCTATACCCCTCAAAAAATCAAGCTCTGGCATAATGGGTCTTATAATAGGCTCTTCAATTTTTGTATTGATTTGCATAAGTTTTTATGGTAAAAATAATATATTATTTGATAATACATTTTTAGAAATTAAAAATCAAATGGAAAATAAGAAAATAATTATTACTTCGGGATTTTACAATCCAATTCATATTGGTCATGTTAATTTAATTAGAGAAGCAAAAAAATTGGGTGATTTTTTAGTGGTGATTGTAAATAATGATAATCAAGTGAAAATAAAAGGGGCATTTCCTTTTATGCCAGAGCTTGAACGAATTGAAATAGTAAAAGCTTTAAGATACGCTGATGATGTAGTGCTTGCAGTTGATAATGATGGGTTTGTAGCTAAAAGTTTGGAAGCAATAGCTCAAAAATATTCAGGAGATTTGTATTTTGCTAAAGGCGGAGATAGACACACGGGTAATTTACCAGAATCAGAAATAGATGTGTGTAATAAATATAATATAAAAATAATTAATGGAGTTGGCGGAGATAAGGTACAAAGCTCTTCTTGGTTAATTAAAAACGCTTCAAAACAGCAATCATGAAAAATGGAAATTTATTAGTATCAATAATTACACCCACTTTTAACAGAGCAAAGTTTATAGAAAAAACTATTTTAAGTATAAAAAATCAAGATTACTCTTTAATTGAACATATTGTGGTTGACGGGCTTTCAAATGATAATACTGTAGATATACTTAAAAAATACGAAAAAACTTATAATTTAAAATGGGTTTCAGAAAAAGACAGTGGGTGCCAAAATGCCATAAATAAAGGATTTAAAATGGCAACTGGAGACATTTTTTGTTGGCTAGATTCAGATGATTTTTATTTGCCAAAAACATTAAAGAAAGTAATTGATGTTTTCCAAAATAATCCAGACATTGATGCAGTTTTTGGAGATGTTCAAATTATTGATCAAAACGGTAAAGTAATTAATTACATCAAAAATACTAATTTTGATATTGATAGATTGATATATTTGGGAATGCATATATATCCGCAAGCAACTTTTTGGCGAGCTTCTTTACATAAAAAACTTGGAGGGTTAGATGAAAGATTTTTTAGATGTGCAGATTATGACTTTTTTATAAGAATGGGGTTGTCAGGAGCGAAAATTCATCATATTCGTGATTATTTGGCTTGTTATAGACACCATACAGGACAATTAACTGGTTCTAATAATGACATAAAAAAAGAATGGGATACTATTTCAGGGGAGTATATTAATAAAAATTTTTCACTAGTAGGTTTGAAATTTAAAAAATTTAAAATTTTACTTAAGCAAACAATAAATTATATTAAACAAGGTGATTTATTATATGTTTTAAAGGGAGCAATTAATCGTTTTAGAAATAAATTTTTTAAAAACAAAGCATGAAAACAATTGGTTTGATGATAGCTAAAAAAGATAGTAATAGACTTAAAGATAAAAATTTTAAGGATTTTTGCGGTAAACCAATGTTTGTTTGGAATTTAGAAAAAATGCTTAAAATTTTTGATAAAGTTTATGTGAGTTCTGATCATAATTTTATTTTAAAAAAAGCAGAAGAAATGGGGGCTATTGCTATAAAAAGGCCAGCAGAACTTTGTGGCGAAGTTCCAAATATTCCTGTTTACAGGCACATTTTAGAAAATGTAGAAAACGTAGAAATTATTGTGGCTGTTCAAGCAAATTCACCAACAATAAAAGAATCTTTGATTAAAAAAGCTAAAGATATAATGGAAAAACATGATTTTGAAGAACTATTAACTTGTCATTATGATTTTAAACCTTACGGCTCTATTTGGGCTATGACAACAAAAAGGCTTAAAAATTATGATAATTTTTATAAACAAATCCCCCAAATTTTATTAGTAGACGATTCAATTGATATTCATACGGAAGAAGATTTAGGTAAAGCAAAAAATCAATATTTATCAATTTAGTTTATAGAAAAATGGAAATAGAAAAAATAAAAATTGGTGACAAATATATTGGCCAGGGCGAGCCAGCTTTTATTGTCGCTGAAATTGGCCAAAATCATAATGGTGATATAAAAATTGCAAAAGCCTTAATTGATCAATCAGCTTCAGATGGAGTAAGCGCAGTTAAGTTTTGTAAAAGAGACATTAAAAGTGATTTGACAAAAGATAAATATAATTCACCATATTTAGGAGCAAATTCTTTTGGCAACACTTATGGAGAGCACAGGGAATTTTTGGAGCTTTCAAGGGAAGAGCACAAAGAACTTAAAGATTATGCAGAATCAAAAGGATTGGTTTATTTTGCCAGTGCTTGTGATTTAAAAAGTGTTGATGATATGGATAGTATTGGAGTGCATATGTTTAAAATTGCCTCTCGAGACTTAACAAATAAATTTTTATTAGAATATGTGGCTCAAAAACAAAAACCAATTTTTCTTTCAACTGGTATGTCAAATTTATTTGAAATAGAAAAGGCAGTTGGTATAATTAGAAAATATCATAATAAAATTATTCTTTTTCAATGCACCTCAGAATATCCTGCAAAGTATGAAGATATAAATCTTAATGTTTTAAATAGTTTAAGAAATAAGTTTAGTTTAAATGTAGGTATGTCTGACCACGCCCCTGGCATTATGGTGGCTTGCGCTGCTGTTGTTATGGGAGCTTGCGCTGTGGAAAAGCATGTCACGCTTGATAGGAGTATGAAAGGCACAGATCATCAAGCTTCTTTGGATCCACCTGGAATGGAAAGGCTGGTAACATGGATAAGGGGTTTTGAAATTGCTATAGGCAACGGATTAAAAAATATGTATGGCGATGAATTTTTGGCAAAGAAAAAATTAGCTAGGTCCATAGTTGCTTCAAAAAATTTAAAAGCAGGGGAGATAATAATTGCTGATATGCTTTGTGCTAAAACTCACACAGAAAGTGGTTTAAGCCCACTGGATGATGAAAAACTTTTAGGCAAAATTTTGAATCAAGACATAGAAGCAGATAAATTGATAACAGAAGAACATGTTAAATAAAAAAAATATAAAATTATTTATCACTGATGTAGATGGGGTTTTAACCGATGGAAAGATTTATTTTTCTTCAACAGGAGAAATAACAAGGCGTTATGATATGCATGATGGAGTTTTTTTTAAATTAAAAGAAAAAGGTATTTTAACTGCTTTTTGTAGTGGAGAGACAGATAATTCTATAAAAAACCGTGCAGAAAAATTGAAAATTGATTTTGTGATTATGGGGTCAAAAGATAAGTTAAGAGATATTTCAGATTTACTAGAAAAACAAAAATTATCTTTTGAAAATGTGGCATATGTGGGGGACGATATAAATGATATTTTGGTTATGCAAAAATCTGGAATTTCTTTTGCAGTTAAAAACGCAGTTAAGGAAGTTAAAAAATTAGCAAATTATATAACTAAAAATAATGGCGGAGAAGGGGCAATAAGGGAAATTATAGATTTAATCACTAAGTAATTTTTTTATTCTAAAATTAGAAATTAAATTTTATGGAAAAGTTTTCACAAAAAACCGATAATTATTTTAAAGAATTTTTAGGAGCTAGAAAAGAAACCATCTTAAGATTTGAAGATCTTTATAAAAGAGATTATTTTGAAAATGAAAAATCTAATAATGAAAAAGAAAGAAAAATTGTAGAAAAAAGGAAAGAAATGTATAAACAGGAATTTACTAGAATTGAAAAATATTTTGACATAAAAAAAGGCGGAAATGTTCTAGACATTGGGTGTGGAGAGGGTGGGTTTTTATCTTTGTTTCCTGAAAATTGGAAAAAATATGGAGTTGATATTTCAGAATATGCTTTAGAAGTTGCAGAAAAAAATGGCGTTACTGTGGATTTTGAATTTAAAGATAATATGTTTGATTTAATAATTTTTAGAGGCACCATTCAACACATTCCTGATCCTATTTCTAGAATTGAAAAATGCTATTACTGGCTTAAAAAGGGCGGAGGCCTGATATTTTTAGTAACCCCCAATGCCAATAGTATTTATTATAAGCTATTTAACACTTTGCCCTTGTTAAGTGATTGCCGTAATTTTCTTATTCCTTCTGACATAACATTGAAAAATATTTTAACTAATTTTGGGTTTAAAATTAAAGGCATTGAATATCCATATTTAAAAACTCCATATGCAAGCCCAATAAAAGATTTATTTTATTTTATTTTGAAAGTTTTAAGAATAAAAAAAGACGTAAAAGTTTCTTTTTATAAAAATATAATGGAAGTTTATGCAGAAAAACTATAAAATAGAAATGATGAAATTAATTAATGATCTTTGGTTTTTAAAGCGGGACATTGTCTCAGATGGTTTTGATGACGCATTAAATTATATTTCAAAAATTATTCCTTTAAAAATTCATAAAATTCCAAGTGGGACAAAATGTTGGACATGGAATGTTCCAGAAAAATGGATAGCTAAAGGTGCACATATTGAGGATTTAAAAGGCAATAAACTGCTTGATCTAAAAGATCATCCCTTACATTTAATGTCTTATTCTTTACCAATAAATAAAATTGTTAGTAGAGAGGAATTACTTTTACATTTACATACAAGATTAGATAGGCCAAACGCAATTCCTTTTGAATTTAAATATTATCAAAAAGATTGGGGTTTTTGTATTCAAAATAACAGACTAAAAGATTTTCAGGATAAAGAATATAAAGTTTTTATTGATTCAAAGTTTGAAAAAGGAAATTTAAAAGTTGGAGAGTACACTATAAAAGGGAAAACTAAAGAAACGATTGTTTTGGTAGCTCATTTATGCCACCCTTGTCAAGCAAATGATGATTTGGCTGGAGTAGCTGTTTTGGTTGATATTGGCAAAGAATTAAGTAAAAAGAATAATTACTATACTTATAAAATTTTATTTGTGCCAGAAACCATTGGTTCTATTGCTTATCTAAGCCAAAATGAAAAAATAATTAAAGATATAAAATACGGCATTTTTTTAGAAATGTTGGGAAATGACAATAATCTTGCCCTGCAATTTAGCCGGCAATTAAATACAAAATTAGATAAAATAGCCGAATATGTCATTAAAAAAAGTACAAAAAATTTTAGACAAGGAAAATTTAGAGAAATTGTTAGAAATGATGAAATGGTTTTTAATGGGCCAGGCGTAAATGTACCCATGATTTCAATAAGTAGATTTCCTTATCTAGAATATCATACCTCAGATGACAATCTTGAAATAATTAAAGAAGAAAAATTAAAAGAAGCCAAACAAATAACTTTAGAAATTTTAGATATTATTGATAAAGACTATATCCCTAAAAGAACATTTAAGGGTCCAATTTTTTTATCTGGACTTGATTTATGGGTTGATTGGAGAAAAAACAGAGAATTAAATGAAAGTTTTGAAAAAATAATGCTAAATTTAGAGGGCGATAAAAGTGTTTTTGAAATTTCAGAAGAACTTAACATGGACTTCTACGAAGTTTTAAGCTACATAAATAAATTTTTGGAAAAAAAATTAATTAATAAAAACAAGTAATATGATTACATTACCAGATTTTTCAAAAAGTTTTGAATATGAGAATAATTTTTACTTAAGTTGTGATAATACAAGGCTGAGTAAAATTTTATCACATTATGAGTTATTCAAAATGATAAAAAACCTTCCAGGAGCTATAGTTGAATGCGGGGTTTTTAAGGGTGCTAGTTTTGTTAGATTCGCAGGGTTTAGGGATTTATTTGGAAATTCTTTTTCTCATAAAATTATTGGTTTTGATACTTTCGGAAAATTTCCAGAGACTAATTTTGAGGAAGATAAAAAATATAGAGATGATTATATAAATGAGGCTGGCGAGCAATCTATTTCTAAGGATCAATTATTGGAAGTTTTAAAGAATAAAAGCATTGATAAAAATATAGATTTAATTGAAGGAAATATAATTACTACTGTTCCGGAATATTTAGAAAAAAATCCGCATTTAAAAATTTCGTTACTTAATTTAGATACAGATGTTTATGAGCCAGCTGTTGTTATTTTAAAATATTTTTGGCCAAGGATTGTAAAAGGTGGCGTATTAATATTAGATGATTATGGAACTTTTCCTGGTGAAACTAATGCGGTCGATGAATATTTTAAAGACAAAAATGTTAAAATTTTAAAATTTCCTTTTACTATGACTCCTTGTTATATAATTAAAAACTAGTATTGTTTTATAAAATTATGAAAACAATTATTCTTTGTGGGGGGACTGGAACAAGATTAAAAGAAGAAACCGAGTTTAAACCAAAACCAATGGTAGAAATTGGTGGGGCGCCTGTTTTATGGCATATAATGAAAATTTATAATCATTTTGGTTATAAAGATTTTATTTTAGCTTTGGGTTATAAAGGAAGTTATATCAAAGATCATTTTCTTAAACAAAAACATTATACCAGTGATATTGCTTTAAACACAAAAGATGGCCAAGTTGTAACATTTGATAATGACACTTTAGATAACCCAGCTGATGATTTTAACATTATTTTTTCTGACACTGGTCTGGAAACACCACATGGAGAAAGGATTTTGAAACTTAAAAAATATATAACTGAAGATTTATTTATGGTAACTTATGGCGACGGTATTGCTGACATAGATATTCAAAAATTAGTTGATTTTCATAAAACACACGGTAAAATGGCCACAATTACTGGAGTTCATCCCATTTCAAGGTGGGGGTTGGTAAATGTTGATAATGAAAATTTGATAACTGAATTTGCGCAAAAACCAATGCTTTTTGACTATGTAAATGGAGGTTTTATGGTTTTTAACAAAGATTTTTTCAATTATTTAAAAGAAGGTGATATGATAGAGGATGCCTTAGCAAGGCTGGTGTCCCTAAAACAAGTTGCTTTATATAAGCATGAAGGTTTTTGGTATGGAATGGATACATATAAAGATTTTATATATTTAAATGAACTTTGGGCAAGTGACCCAAAATGGAAAATATGGAAATAATAAAAAAAGTAAAATCAAAAACAATTTTAATTACTGGTGGAGCAGGATTCATTGGTAGTACTTTGGCCAATGAATTGGCAGAACAAGGCAACAAAGTAATCATTGTTGATGATTTGTCATCTGGAAAAAAAGAAAATATTGACAAAAAAATCAAATTTTATAAAGCAGATGTAAGAAGCAAAAAAATTGCCGAAATTTTTAAAAAAGAAAAGCCTCAAATTGTTTATCATTTAGCAGCTAGACCCCTTGTCCAAGATGCTTATAACAAACCTTATCAAGCAATAGAAGTAAATGTTATGGGAACCGTAAATGTACTTGAAGCTTGCAGGAAGCAAAAAGGTATTGAATCAATAATTATTGTTTCTTCTGACAAAGCTTATGGTAAGGCCAAAGAATTACCTTATAAAGAAGATCATCCGTTGCAGGGCGATCACCCATATGATGCCTCAAAATCAGCTGCAGATTTACTGGCAAAAACCTATTTTACAACATATGGCTTACCAATTAAAATAACTAGATTTTCTAATGTTTTTGGCCCCGGAGATACTAATTTTTCTAGAATTTTTCCCGATATTATGCATGCAGTAATCAAAAACAAGGAACTTTTAATAAGAAGTAATGGCAAAATGATAAGAGAATACACTTATGTAAAAGATATTGTTTTTGGTTGCATAAAATTAGCAAACCATAATAAAAATTTTGGAGAAGCTTTTAATTTTGGATCAGAAAATGTTTTTAATGTTTTAGATATAATAAAAAAATCAGAGCAAGCCCTTAAAGTAAAAATAAATTATAAAATTTTGAATGTTACTAAAAATGAAATTCCCGCCCAATATCTTGATTACACAAAAGCCAAAGAAATATTAAGTTGGCAACCAGAAACAACCTTTGAAAATGGTATAAAAGAAACGTATAATTGGTTTAAAAACTATTATTTTAAAAAATGAAAAAAGTTTTAATTACTGGAGGAGCAGGGTTTATAGGTGCCAATTTTGTTTACAAATTTTTAGAATTGGGATATAAGGTTTTTATTTTTGAAAGAAAAGGAGCTAATTTATGGCGTATTGAAAAAGTAAAAAGTCAAATAAATTTGTATGCTCCAAATTTATTAGACTATAACGAAACAGAAAAAATTATTTCTGAAATAAAACCAGGCATTGTTTTACATTTTGCAGCTTACGGAGCTTATCAGGCTTTTCAAAAAGACATAAATTTAACTATAGACACCAATTTAAAATCAACCATAAATTTATTAAATGCTTGCCAGAAATATGGTGTTGAATGTTTCATAAACACGGGCACTAATTCTGAATATGGTATAAAACAAAAGCCAATGAAAGAAACTGATATTTTAGAACCAGATAATCTTTATGGAATTACAAAATCAGCCGCCACTTTTTATTGCCAAATGATGGCAAAGAGATTTGGTTTCCCCGTGGTGACTATGAGGCCATTTGCTGTTTATGGCTATTTTGAAGAAAAAGAAAGACTTATTCCAACAATAATAAAATCTTGCTTAAATAACGAGAAACTAGAACTTTCAAGCCCAAATTCTGTACGAGATTTTATTTTTATTGAAGATTTAATAAATGGCTACTTACTGGCAATAAAAAATATAAATAAAATTAAAGGAGAAGTTTTTAACCTTGGAAATGGTAAACAACATAAAATTTCAGAAGTTGTTAAAATGATTAAAAAAATTACTAACTCGAAAGTTGATCCAATTTATGGTAAAGTAATTATTGCCCAAACTGAGCCAAAAATTTGGGTAGCAGATATATCAAAGGCAAAAAAGTTATTAAAATGGCAACCAAAATATAATTTAGAGCAA
>CAIWKF010000127.1 GCA_903913175.1 Candidatus Staskawiczbacteria bacterium | reverse complement strand
TTCATTTGGTTTTTTTTATTTTCATCAGTTTTTTTAATTATATTTTTTTCTTTAATTAGAAATAATAGCAAGGTGATTATGTTTGGCTTTTGTATAATTTTTATGCTATTTGGCATTTTGCGATATCAAATTATAGATTTTAATATAAAAAATGACAAATTAAGTAAATATAATAGTAGTTTAGAAAAAATTATTTTATATGGCAAGGTTATTGATGAGCCAGTTAAAAAAGATACTTTGCAAAATATAAAGTTTAAAGTTGAAAGTATTTTAATTAATAGTAGGCAGAAAGAAATCTCTGGCACAGTTTTGCTTACAACTTCAAGATACCCAGAATATAATTATCAGGACAATATTAAGGTTGAAGGAAAATTAAAAACACCAGATGTGCTTGATGATTTTAACTACAAAAATTATTTAATGAAAGATGGTATTTATTCTGTTATGGCTTTTCCTAAAATTGTGCTTTTGCAAAAAAATGCTTGTGAAAAATTAATTTGCAGTGCCTATTCTGGTATTTTGTGGCTTAAGCAAAAGTTAAGAGAAAGCATTAGAGCAAATTATTTACCACCAGAAAGTTTAGTTTTAGAAGGCACAATTTTGGGTGATAATTCAGCTTTAACCGCAGATTTAAAAACAAAATTAAACATTACAGGTTTGCGTCATATTATAGCAGTTTCTGGAACGCATGTAATTATATTATCTATAATTTTAATGTCACTTTTATTATCACTTGGGTTTTACCGCGGGCAAGCATTTTATATTTCAGTTACCTTTATTTGGCTTTATATTATTTTAACTGGCTTGCCTGCATCTGGGGTTAGGGCTGGAATTATGGCTACAATTTTTCTTTTTGCCGAAAAAATTGGTAGACAAAGTCACACAGAAAGAATAATTGTATTAACAGCTAGCGTAATTTTATTTTTAAACCCTTTACTTTTATTTTATGATGTTGGTTTTCAGCTTTCCTTTTTAGCAGTTTTAGGGCTTATTTATTTACAACAACCAATAACAGAATTTTTAAATTTTATAATAAACAAGGCTAAAAATTTATTACTACTAAAAAGCAATGAACGAAGTATTTTAGTAATAAATAAAAAAGAAAAAAGAAATGAGAAGTTAGACAATATTCTAAATATGTTTTCTGCTACGCTGGCTGCACAAATTTTTACTTTACCAATTATGCTTTATAATTTTGGAAATATTTCTTTAGTTGCCCCTATAACCAACATGCTTATTTTACCAGTAGTTGAGCCATTAATGATTTTAGGATTTATTTCTTCATTTTTAGGAATAATTGTTCCTTGGCTTGGCGCAATTACCGCTGTGCCATGTTATTTTTTACTTTTTTATTTTGTTAAAATTTTAGATATTTTTTCTGCACCATATTTTATTAAGACTTTTGAAAATGTTCATTGGGCTTGGGTTATTATTTTATATTTTTTAATAATATGTTTAGTTGCTTTTATAAAAAAACATCACCGTGAATCTAATTTTTTCTAAAATTTTGTATAAAAAATGCCACAGTTGTTAAGCCGTGGCTTTGACACGAAATATACCCTGAGTTGTTAATGCCGATTATTCATCGGCAATGGTTATAAATTCTGGTTTGGGGTTAACCAAACCTTTTTCCCGGTTTGAGAAACTGTAGTACAACATCTCTTGCTTTAACTGCGGAGCCCTCTGCGAGAGGTACTCTTTGATCGCGGGAAAATCCGTTTTCCCATGATCTGGGTCTGAAAATCCGTAGTGCTCGATGCAGGCACAATTTTGGTGCTCTGCAATGATAACCGTCTTTATTGACGATATTTTCTTGCCAAGTATCAGGTCAATGTGTTTTTTCACGGCTCGACACTCGTCGCACATTAACTCGGGGTTCGCCAACGGATCAGGTCCACCTGGTACGATAATGGGAAAGCACTCCTCTTCTAGAAGCCCGTAGAGTTCCCGGATTCGTTTGTACATACAGAGCCTGGGGTCAGAGCAACAGATAACTATGGCCTTGACCTCGACGGCCGGTTTCTTGTGGGTAATATTGCTGGACAAGCTCATAAGCCCAAGTGAGCCTACGATGCAAAGCACAGCGACCAAAATTCCACCCGATACTCCACGAATCGTGTACTTTGGCCCAAAACCAATCTTTAGTATTTTCATTATTCTTTCTTTCTTCATTTCGAGAAAAAATGCCACGAATGAAGTATTCGTGGCGACCGAGCAGGTTGAAGCTAGCAATCACATAGATTGCGAATAAACTTCTTGAAAAGTGATTTGTGTTTTTTCGAGGTCTACAAATTTGGCGTAGTATGCCTCGATGACGATGTGTAGATCTATCGATTGGCGTAACATATTCATCGCAACAGGTAAATCTTCTCGTTCCTTGTCCGCCAAACCTTCAAGCCCCGAAATTCCGCGATAAAAACCGCAATCTTCGTGGCCGATGAGGATTACTCTTCTAATAGACCCAAAATGGCTGATGTAAAATCTAATTTGTCTCACTAAAGAAACAAACTCGTCCTTGAGTTGTTGTGGGTGAGCCAAAATGGCTGAACCGCCACCAGCGATTTTGATCGGAACAAAGTCTCTGCGTTGGAGTCCAAGCTCTTCTCTTGTAAAATACTTGAATGGTCTTTGAAATCTGGGATCACCACAAGCAGTAACAACCGCCAATGGATGAGGATCCATTAAGGTGTAATAAGTTTTACTGAGCATTTGCACTTCCTTTTCTTTGTCAAAGAACAGTGATTTGTAAACCAGAGCAACACAAGTTGACTGGTACAGCTGTTTATGTTATCAGATATTTGGGTGTTTTGCAAGAGTTTGATATAATAAAGAAATTGAGCCTAAGGGTAAAAATAATAAATTATATTTTTATTATGGAAATTAAAGATAAAAATAATATAGAAAAAAAAGCTTGGGTGGTGGCTGCAAATATGGGTTATGGTCATCAAAGAACAGCTTATCCTTTACGGGACATGGCTTTTAATGGAGAAATAATTAATGCCAACAGCTATGATGGTATTCCCAAAAAAGATAAAAAAATTTGGGAAACAACAAGAGTTTTTTATGAATTTATTTCTAGGTTTAAGGGCATCCCCTATGTTGGGAATATTATGTTTTTAATTTTAGATAAATTTCAAAGAATTTTAAATTATTATCCAAAAAGAGATTTATCTGGAATTAATTTTAGTTTAAGAAGCACTTTTAGTCTTGTTAAAAGAAAGTGGGGCAAAGATTTAATTGAAAAATTTGAAAAAAAATCAGCTCCAATAGTTAGCACTTTTTTTACACCAGCTTTTATGGCAGAAGAAGCAAAATATTCTAATAGTATTTATTGTGTTATTTGTGACGCTGATGTTGCAAGAACATGGGCATCTTTATATCCTAAAAGTAGTGAAATCAAATATTTTGCTCCTTGTACTTGGGCTAGAGACAGATTAATATTATATGGAGTTTTGACGCAAAATATTTTTTTAAGTGGGTATCCCTTACCAAAAGAAAATATTGGTACAGAGAAAATGGAAATTTTAAAAGAAGATTTAAGAAATAGACTAGTTAACTTAGATCCTTTGCATAGATATAGAAAAATGTATCAACCCTTAATTAAAGGTTATTTGGGTCAGCTTCCTGAAAAATCAGATCATCCTTTAACAATTTTATTTTCTATTGGTGGCGCTGGGGCGCAAAAAGATATTGGGTTAAAAATAATTAATAGCTTAAAAGAAAAAATAAAAGCTAAAATGGTCAGAGTTATCATATCAGTTGGGATTAAAGAAGATCTAAGGCAATATTATATAGATAATGTTAAGGGGTTGGAGCTTGATGGGTGGGTACATATTTTGTCTGGGAAAACAATGGAAGAATATTTTGATAATTTTAATTTAGCATTGCGTAAAACCGATATTTTGTGGACTAAGCCTTCAGAGCTTTCTTTTTATTCGGGTTTAGGAATTCCTATTATTATTGCTCCTCCAATTGGCTCACAAGAAAATTTTAATAAAAGGTGGCTTTTGCATGTTGGCTCAGCCACCCCTCAAGAAGATCCAAAATACACTGATCAATGGTTATTTGATTTAATTTATGCGGGCGACTTAGCAGAATTGGCCATGCAAGGCTTTGTAGAAATACCAAAATTAGGAACATTTAATATTGAAAAAAAAGTATTAAGGGTTGAGCCTTTTACTATTAAAATATAATTTAATAGCTTTTAAATATGAAAAAAATGATCAAGATAGTAATTGCAATTTTATTAATAGTTTTTGCTGTATGTTTAGTAATTTTATATTACTTTTTAGTTGGAAAAGTTCCACAACAAAAAGACATAACATGGGGAGTAAATTTTTCTCAAAAACAAGCTGAAAGTTTGAATCTTGATTGGAAAAAGGCTTATTTAGCCATATTAGACGATTTAAATGTTAAAAAAATAAAACTTTTACCTGGTTGGGACTCAATTGCAAAGGAAAGTGGAAAATATGATTTTATAGATATTGATTGGCAATTAGAAGAAGCAGAAAAGCGTGATGCAAAAATTATATATGTTGTTGGAATAAAAACTGGCAGGTGGCCAGAATGTCATATCCCAATTTGGACAGAGTCATTAGCAAAAGAAGAACAACAAAAAGAAGCTTTAAATTATGTAAGGGAAGTTATTTTACGCTATAAAGATAAAAAATCTATAGTTTCTTGGCAGGTTGAAAATGAACCATTTTTTTATTTTGGTTCTTGCCCAAGTTGGTATTATAAAGATAAAGAATTTATTAAAAAAGAAATTGCTTTAGTAAAATCTATTGATGCTATACGCCCTATAATTATTTCAGATACAGGCGAACAATCGCTTTGGTTAAAAGCTGCTAAAAATGGAGATATTGTAGGGATTACAATGTATAGAAATATTTGGGCTACAATTTATAAAGATTTTAGTTTTTATTTTGAATCTTATTTAACACCATTTTTTTATCATAGAAGGGCTGAGATTGTAAAATTATTTTATGGGAAAGAAGTAATTTGTGGAGAACTGCAAGCTGAACCATGGACGCACAAAAATTTTATGTCTACACCACTTTTAGAACAAGAAAAAACTATGAATTTGAATCAATTCAAAAAAAATATTGAATTTGCTAAAAACACTGGCATAAAAGAATTTTATTTATGGGGAGCAGAGTGGTGGTATTGGCTAAAAACTACTCAAGGTAAACCTGAAATTTGGAACGAATCAAAAAATCTTTTTAATTAATTAGTATAAAGATTATGATTAATTGGATTTTAATAGTAATTATAGCTTACTTATTCTTTAGCTTGTCCTCATTGGCAGATAAGTTTGTTTTGGCTGGCTCTCCAAACCCCAAAGCATATACTTTTTATATTGGATGTTTAAATTTATTAGCCATATTATTTATACCTTTTACTAATTTTTCTTTTCCAAGTTTTACGGCATTGGTATGGATAATTTTAGAGGCTATTGTCTATGTCTTAGCTTTGTACTCATTATTTTGTGCTTTAGAAAAATTTGAAGTTTCATCAGTTTCTTCGGCAATTGGATCACTCCAGCCCATATTTATTTTTATTTTAATGTTTATGTTTTGGGGCCCGCAAGAAATAAGTATTAAAAATATATTAGCTTTTAGCATATTACTTATTGGAAGCTTTATTATTTCAATGGAAAAAAGAGCTAAAATAACTAAAGAACACTTTAAAATTATACTTTTTTCTGCTTTGATGTTTTCTTTAGATTTTATTTTTTCTAAGTTTATTTTTTTAAACCAGCCATTTTTGCAAGGATTTATCTGGATGAGAATATGTAGTTTTATTTTAGTTTTAGGTTTTCTTTTTAACAAAAAAGCAAAAAATGAAATATTTAAGAAAAAAAATGTTTCTAATAAAAAAATAAATTTAGTTTTCTTTTTTGGGCAAATGTGTGGAGCCTTAGCAACTATTTTACAGAGTTTTGCAATTTTTTTAGTCCCAATAGTTTTTCTGCCAATTTTAAATGCTTTAAAAGGAATTCAATATATTTTTATTTTTATAATAACTTTATTTCTTTCGTTTTTTTATCCTAAAAT
>CAIWKF010000126.1 GCA_903913175.1 Candidatus Staskawiczbacteria bacterium | reverse complement strand
TTTAATTTGACTTTTAAGACAATTAGAGTAATCTAAAGCTAGTTGTTTTTTGCACAGTCTTTTCATGAAAAAAGGGGAGTAGTCATGAGTCAAAGAGAAGTTTATCAAAAAAAAGTGTTTAGCACCTTAAAAAGAAAAGGAGTCAAAATTTTGAAATCTTGTAAAAATCAGGGCGTGGAAGAATGGCCATTATTTATTTTCTTTTTAGTTTTTGTAGTTATTGCGGTAATTACAAAGCTTATTTACTAAATTGGCAGTAAGGGGGATTTATGATATTTAAAAGAAAGCCAAAAGGGTTTGTGCCTCAATTTGAAGCTGTGGCCTGTTTTATTGAGGATAAAAACAGTAATGTTCTTTTTTTGTTACGAGCTCGTAATAAAAAATTTGGGGCTCTAAAATGGGCTAGCCCAGCTGGCAAAATTGAACAAAAAGAAACTAAAGAACAAGCCGTGGCTCGAGAATTACAAGAAGAGACAGGACTAAAACCAGAAGAAAGTCGGTTTGTGTATGTCTGTCATGTTTATGTAATTTTTGAATCTGGTGTAAAGTTTGTCTTCCATATGTTTCGTTTAAAGTACAATTGCCAACCAGGGGTTGTGCTTAATGCTGAAAACGAGGGATTGGTTTGGCTAAAGCCTGATCAAGCGCTTGCATCTTTGCTTTTAATGGAAGATGAAGCAGCTTGTGTGAAATTGGCTTTTGGTCTTAATAAAAAGAAAGGAAGGTGAATGTCTATCTATGGCCTTTTGGCAAAATGCCGGGAACTTGTGTCTCGGCTTTTATTTTAAATTCTAAGTAATTTATAAATACTTTGTATCTTTGTCATGGCATAAATACAAAGTATTTGGTATAATATAAATATGAATAAAAATTATGACAATTATTTGAGAAAACCAAAAACAGAAATCGTTACAGGAATTCTAAGTGTTTTAGTTTTAGGTGGGCTGTTGGTAATTGCCAGCACTTCACCATTTTTTATTATAAATTTATTAAAAGGGTTTGGTAGTCTAAAAAAATATCCCAAGAAAAGGGTTTACAATACTTTTTATAATTTAAAAAAACAAGGCTTAATTAATTTTCATAATAAAGGCGGACAAATATATATTGAGCTTACTGAAAAAGGGAAAAGAAAAGCTGGGTGGATGCAGATTGATAATTTGGAAATTGAGAAGTCAAAACAGTGGGACAAAAAGTGGCGAATGGTGATGTTTGATATTGCGCAAATAAAGCGACAAGACAGAGAAGCTTTGCGAGGCAAACTAAAACAATTAGGATTTTTTCTTTTTCAAAAAAGTGTTTGGGTTATTCCATATAGTTGCGAGAAAGAAATTAAAATGCTTAAAGACTTTTTTGGGTTGAAGGATTATGAAATAAGATTAATTACGGTTAGTGATATTGGGGAAGATGGGGAACTAAAAGAGTTTTTTAAGTTGTAATACTTTGTATCTTTGTCATGGCATAGATGGAAAGTATTTATGGTAAGAGATGTAGTAAAAAATCTAGTGCACAAAAACTGTCTAGGTTCAGATACATGTGATACACTTGTTAAGTTTGTAATACGATAACGTTTTTGGTTGGTAGACCATAGATTTTTAGCCTTTGCGAGTATTCTGTTGGCGTAAGTTGACCGAGTGCTTCATGAGGCCGAAAGTT
>CAIWKF010000125.1 GCA_903913175.1 Candidatus Staskawiczbacteria bacterium | reverse complement strand
TAATCAATAAAACACAGCCAACATTGTCAATTGAAAGAAAATAAAAAACAAAAAAAATCCGGCAAGTATGACATTTCTACTTTGCCGGCAGGTATGACATTTCTATTTAGCCTTTACACCCAGTGCGAAAATATTGACACAATGTTTTAAATAGATTAAATTGTAGAATACAAAAGAATATAAAATTAAATTATAAAAAAATGAAAATAAAACCTTTAGGTGATCATATTTTAATAGAAGCTGTAAAAGAAGAAGAAAAGTCTAGAGGAGGCATTTTTTTACCTGAAACAGCTAGTAAAGAAAAATCTGAACAAGGAAAAATTATTGCCACTGGGCCAGGCAAAAAAACTGATGACGGAAAAATAATTCCTTTGTCTGTAAAGCCCGGAGACAAAGTTTTATTTTCAAAATATGGTCCAGCAGAAATAAAAATTGATGACAAAGAATATTTAATGGCAGTTGAAGGTGATATTTTAGCAATAATTGAATAATTAATATGAATTTGGTATAATATAAGTATGAAAAAAATAAGTAAAAAAATATTTTCTTATACGGTAATTTATCAAGCTGTTGCAGAAGGTGGATATATTGCCTCTGTTCCAAGTTTGCAAGGTTGCAGAACTCAAGGTGACACTCTTGAAGAAACAGAAAAGAACATTAGAGAAGCAATTGCTCTATATTTGGAAAGCTTGGTTGCACACAGAGAGACAGTTCCGCAAGAAATTCGCGTTCTTCAAGGAAAAGTAGAAGTTTCTGCTTGTTAATTTTTGTTTGCAAATGACTATAAAAAAATTACCGTCGTTAAAATCAAGAGAAGTGATTTCTGCTTTGGAAAAGTTAGGATTTCAAAAAGATCGCCAAAAAGGTAGTCATTTAATTATGTATAATAATTTTACCAAAAGAAGAACAACCGTGCCAATTCATAAAGGAAAAGATGTCAAAAAATCGCTTTTAAAAGGAATAATTGAGGAAGATGTTGGAATTACGATTGATGAATTTTTAAAAATTCTAAGAAAATAATTTTATGATTTCTGAATTGCTATTTTTAATTTGGTGGGTTATCTCGTCCATTATTAAAGTGGTAGTTTATTTTGCATATTTTATTCCTTTTGTTGGATTTAAGATATTACAATTTTTAAATCTATGGCCGTATGTTTGGCCATTAAACTAAAATAAAATTTTAGAATTAAATTAAATGTAAGGAAACCCCGCAATGGGTTTTTTGATTATTATTGTTGACTTTTTAGTTTTAATTGAGTAAATTATAGAATAGCTGAAATTCAAAATAATAAAATTAAAGTCTATAAATATATGGCAAAACAAATTAAATATAGTGAGGATGCAAGGAAGGCTTTGAAAGCTGGGTTGGATAAGGTGGCCAATGCTGTGAAAGTTACACTTGGGCCAAAGGGCAGAAATGTGGTTTTAGGTACTGGTTTTGGAAGTCCAACAATTACCAATGATGGGGTTTCTATTGCCAAAGAAATTGAGCTGGAAGATAATGTAGAAAATTTAGGTGCAGAAATTATTAAAGAAGTGGCCAGCAAAACTAATGATGTTGCTGGTGATGGCACAACTTCTGCTGTTTTGCTTTGTCAAGCCATTGCTACAGAAGGTTTAAAAAATGTGGCCGCAGGAGCAAATCCTTTAGCTTTAAGAAAAGGCATTATTAAAGCTAAAGATGCCATAATTTTAGAGCTTAAAAAAATGGCAAAATTTGTAAATGGCAAAGAAGAAACCTCACAAGTTGCCACAATTTCTGCTGGGGACAAAGATATTGGAGATTTAATTGCAGAAATTATGCAAGAAGTTGGCAAAGATGGCGTGATTACAGTTGAAGAATCTAAAACTTTTGGTTTGTCAAAAGAAATTGTAAAAGGTTTACAATTTGACCGCGGATATATTTCTCATTATATGATTTCAAATCATGAAAAAATGGAAGCAGTTTTAGAAGATCCATATATTTTACTTTGTGATAAAAAAATTAATTCTTTGCAAGAAATTTTACCTTTATTGGAAAAAATTATTAAAGCTGGAAAAAAAGAATTAGTAATAATTGCTGATGATGTTGAAGGTGATGCTTTGACAACTTTAATTTTAAATAGATTGCGAGGAATATTTTTTGCTTTAGCTATTAAGAGCCCTGGATTTGGTGATAGAAAAAAAGAAATGCTTGAAGATATTGCTATTGTAATTGGAGCTCAAGTCATTTCAGAAGAAAAAGGCATGAAATTGGAAAATGTGGAACTGGACATGCTAGGAAGCGCAAGAAAAATAATTTCTACAAAAGAAAATACTACTATTGTGGAGGGCGGGGGAGAAAAGCAGAAAATTGAAGAAAGAGTAATGCAAATTAAAAAGCAAATATTAGATTCTGAAAATTCCTTTGATAAAGAAAAATTACAAGAAAGATTGGCAAAACTTTCTGGAGGAGTTGGTGTTATAAAAGTTGGTGCAGCCACAGAAGTTGAACAAAAAGCCAGGCAACATAAAACTGAAGATGCCTTGCAAGCTACAAAATGTGCCATTGAAGAGGGAATTGTACCAGGTGGTGGAGTGGCTTTACTTAGAGCTTCTTTGGTTTTAGAAAATTTAAAACTGGAGGGTGACCAGCAAACAGGAATAAACATTTTAAAACGCGCGGTAGAAGAGCCAATAAGACAAATTTCTCAAAATGCAGGAATTGATGGAGCGGTTGTAGTGCAAAAAGTAAAAGAGCAAACTGGAAATTTTGGTTTTAATGCTCAAACTATGGTTTATGAGGACTTAATTATGGCAGGAGTAGTTGATCCTGTAAAAGTTACAAGGACCGCGCTTGAAAACGCAGTTTCTGCAGCCAGTATGCTTTTAACTACTGAAGCAATTGTAGTTGATTTACCAAAAAAAGAAGATGCTCACAATCATGGTGGTATACAAAACCCAATGATGGGTGATTATTAGTTTCTCGCTCGCCAAATTAAATTTTTTCTGTGGCTCGACCTCTCTTCGGGGTAAACCCTTGCTACAAAAAAATTTATTTGGCTCGCTTCTAAAAACTTGCCTTGTTTTCAGGCAAGTTTTTTGTTAGAATAAATAATAT
>CAIWKF010000124.1 GCA_903913175.1 Candidatus Staskawiczbacteria bacterium | reverse complement strand
TGTCAGGGCGGAGGGATTTGCACTCTCGATTTCCGCTTCCCGAAAGCGGCGTCTTAGCTGCTAGACCACGCCCTGCTATTAGTTTTTATTTGACCCAATATTTTGATTTAGTTGTTTGGTCTTGCTTAGTTTCCACTTGTTCAATTTCTGTACCAGCTTTTTTAGCTAAACCTTTTAGCTCTGTATCTTTTAAATTTCCAAGTTTTATAATTTCTTTTTCTAAAATTTTTCTATCATTATTTTTTGGACTGTCTAAAACATAACCAAGTAAAACATCTAAAATTTGCCCAATTTTTGGCCCAGGTTTTATGTTAAGAATTTCCATTATATCGCCACCATTTACTTTAAGCATTTTTACAGAAATTGGATCTTTTGAAACTTTTTCAATTAAATATTTTAAGTGGCGTAATTTATAAGGCTCAGCTTTTGGCACACCGCTACCAATTCTATCTGCTTGACGCACTTGTAAAAGCTCTTCCATATTTTCTGCTCCAACCTGGCGAACCAACCTTCTAACAGAAGCTTCTTTAACTTCATCTACATTATAATAAAATAAATGGTACCTTACTAATTTTGTAATTTTTTCAATATCTTTTTTAGGAAATTTTAATCTATTTAAAATTTGAAAACACATTTTAGCTCCTACAATTTCATGATTATAAAAAGTAGAGCTTTCACCTTCGCCAACTTTTACCTTGGGCTTGGCAATATCATGTAATAAAGAAGCCATTCTTACATACAAATTAAAATCTTTTTTTACAGCATATTCTAAAGATTTTAATAAGTGCTGATAACAATCAAAAGTATGGTGCTTATTTTGCGTCACACCAAAACCATCTAAAAGTTCTGGCATAATATATTTAAGCAAACCTGTTTCACGCAAAAGTTCTATACCTTTACCTGCGCTGGGCGACATAATAATTTTAATAAATTCATCTTTAATTCTTTCTTTTGAAACAGCTTCCATCCAAATTGCATTCTTCTTAATAGCTTCAAATGTTTTTTCTTCAATACTAAAATTAAGTACGCAAGCAAAACGTACTGCTCGAAGCATTCTTAGTGCATCTTCACTAAAGCGTTCTTCTGCGTTTCCCACAGTTTTAATTATTTTATTTTTTAAATCATTTTGACCGTCATATAAATCAATTACTTTATTGATTTTTGCTTTTTGCTTTTTGCTTTCCATTGCCATTGCATTTACTGTAAAATCTCTACGACTTAAATCATCTTCTAAATTTTCAGCATATTTTACTTCATCTGGGTGACGCTTGTCTGAATAACCCTGTTCTGATCTATAAGTGGTTATTTCAATTTCTGCTAATTTTAAATTTTTACTTTCAGTTTTTACTGTTACAGTTAAAAATTTATTTTCATAAAAGCTATCTGGAAATATTTTTACAATTTCTTCTGGCTTAGCATTTGTAGTCACATCCCAGTCATTCGGTTCAACTGCAAGCAAAAAATCGCGCACGCATCCGCCCACAATATAGGCCTCAAAGCCAGCTTTTTCTAATTTTCCTATTATATTTTTAACTTCCTTTGGAATTGTCATTATTCTACTCTACTCTAAAAATTGATTATTTTCAAATTTTCTGTTAGAATTTAATAAGTTACCTCAATTAGCCCTCGTGGTGAAATGGATATCATAACTGGCTTCGAACCAGTTGTTGTAGGTTCGAGTCCTGCCGAGGGCACCAAATCGTACTTTTGGCTTGAATATGCCTCATTTAAGGCAAAAATAGAGCCAAGTTGTGGAGTTCCAAAAAGTAATTCTTTGTCATAGCAAATTTCTTCAGGAAATATTAACTTTTGGAACTTTGTGCGCAAAGGCATATCTAATTTAAACCATTGCCCAGCCAAATCTTGTATACTTTGTTTGGCGTAATTCATGCCCTCTTTTAGATCATAGTCCTCAATGCTGGATTCTGCAACAGATAATTCAACAACCTTAATTTGGTTCTCAATGTCATTTTTTCTTTCCTTAAACTCTTCTGTAGAATAATCACCACTCTCACGCATCTCAAAGATGTGTTTTCTTTTTAATTGCAAATCAGCCAATTCTTTTTCGTGCATGCTGGTTGATTGTTTTAATTCTGTGATTTTGCTATTCCAATGCCCAAGCACTACCACCTCAAAGTAGGCGGTGAATGCTTCAGTTGGCATGATCTTTTTAAGTAAAGCAATAAATGCTTTTTCTATGTCTGCCTTTGGTATACTCCTATATCTTAAAGAGCAACCGTTATTATAGCAATGATAATATGGGAACCTTTTAGTTTTTCCCTTTGATGTGCTAGCAGTTAAAGGATGCTTGCACACAGGACACAAAACAAATCTTCTTAATGGGAAATTTGAATTGTCTCGTGACTTTTTGATTCCATTTCTAATACCACCTTTCTTAGTTTGCTTGATTAACTCCCATTCATTCTCTGTAATCATAGCCAAGTGTTTGCCTTTTATAAGCTTATCTGAGTCGTCTTCAGCTGGCCAAGGGTTTGTGAGCCAGCCCGCATAAAATGTTAACCTAGTGCCAAATAACTGGTGTACAAATTGTTTGGTGGGCTTGATCCCTGTCAGCTTTTCAAAGTCAGTTTTAGCTAATTCAATAGTTATGCCTTTTTCGGTAATTAACTGCTTTGAATATTGCCTAAGCACTTTTTGCAATATTGGAAAAACTTGAGGATGTATTTGGTCCGGCTCAGTTTTCTTCTGGCCTTGTTTTTTGTTATGATTGCAGATGTAGCCAACTGGCGGTTTCCAAGGCGAAATCCCTTGTTTGATTTTTTGACACATGCCATCAATAGACTGCTGTCTTCTTATGGCATTGTCATAATCAGCTGCTCCGGCCAAAACTGTTTCAATGAACTTTTCGCTTGGCTTGTTGCCGATAGGCTCGGTAACAGAATGCAGGGCAGTGCCATATTTTGAAAGTATTTTTCTAACAGCAAAATGGTCTTCGGTGTTTCTTGCAAACCTAGAAACTCTTAAAACCACAAAGGCATCAATTTTGTTTTTCCTACAAAATTCAAGAGCTCTTAAAAACTCTTTTCTGTTTTTAGAACTTAAATCTTTTGCAGATTCACCTTCGTCCTTGAATATTGCCACAACTTCGATCCCTTTCTGTTCGCAGTATTTTCTGCAAGCCTCTTCTTGAAATTCCAAAGAAGTGCCGTCCACTTGCTCATCGGAACTAACCCTAATATATATTATTGCCATCAACTTTTTTGCTATTTTTGAAATTATTTTTTTCATAATTTTATTTTTAATTTTTAATTATTTTCAAGTTGTAAAAGACTGAGTTTGGAAAATAAGTGCAAAATATCCACCAAACCCAGCTTTTAGCTTTTTAGTTTATATAGTATCAGAAACTGATTCTGATTCCAGTTGTGGAAGTTCGTAGAAATAAGCACCATGCGCTCCAACTTTAGCAATTATAAGGTCTTTTGATTTTAAAAGATCTTTAATTGCTTGTCTAAGTTTTGCCATAGGCAATTCTACTTCTTCTGCAAGCATGTCTATTGTTAAAGGTTCTGTTGCATTTGCAAGAACAGCTTTAATTTCTTCATAAGCTTCTTGCATTTTGTCTTCTTCGGAAGTATCTTCTCCTTGATAAGAAAACACTAGATTTTCCTCTGGAGTTGGCACTAAAGCCACTTTAAAGGGCTTTAATTCGGGCTGTAGCCTCATTTTAGTCTGAGTTATAGTAAACTCAGTCTCTTTCCTATCAATAGCCATATGAGAATCTACGGCTGCGATAATGTCGCTTGAGCCACGAATGCTTTGGCTATTACTTTTTTTGCCAAAACCCTGTGGCTTTCGATGATGGTGAATAAACAGAATTGCTCTATCTTCAGCAACAAGTTGTTTCATTGCAGAAAATGCTACCGCCATTTCAGTAGCAGAATTTTCTTCCCCAGAGTGTAACCTTACAAGAGAATCAAGAATAACAAGTATTGGTTTTTCTTTTTCAATTAATTCCTTTAAATGTTGTAAGTGATATTCATTGTCTATTTTTACACCCCTAAGTGAAAGAAACAATATGTCTTTTGTTGGACTAATTCCCATTTGTTTGAATCTGTCTTTTATATGCATTCGATGGTTTTCTTCGTCCACTATGAGCACCTTTCCTTTAGTAGTGGGGAAGTGTTTTAAAAACTGGTTACCTAAAGCTACATCTCCAGCCATGCTTTGAGTTAAAAATGTTTTGTAGGAATTTGAATCACCAGTTAAGGCGGTAATAGTTCCGAGCGGAACAAGGTCTTTAACCACCCACCTAACTGCTGGAAATTCTTCTCCATATAAATCATCAAGGGTAAAAGGCGTAAAGTTTGTTGGTTCAGCGTTTCCGCTTCTATTGCTACTCTCTCTGTTTTTAATACTGGCAAAAATAGTTTTTAATTCTCCTTCAAGTAGTGGAGGATTGGCCCGAGTAGAATTCCATTCTTTTAGAGAACCCCAACCTGCGGTGTCCCACAAATCTTTTGGGATATAGTGCAATAATCTACCAACAAATTTTGTTGCCTCACTATTGCGCATTCCTTCTGGAACATCTCCGTCATTTAACATTTCTTGTTGTGGTAAGTCTTTTCCCATTATCTTTTCCAACAAATCTGCTGGAATTTCAGTCAAACCATTTTCTGGTGGGGTTATCCATTCGTAAGAATTACCAGATGCGTGAACTGATGGCGGTAAGACTACATAACCACCATCTGCTCTCACGTCAATAAATTCTCCCAACTTTTTTGTACTATTAGGGATTAGTCCTTTAAAGTCAGCAGGGTATTTATAAAATAGATGCCAACCAAGACCTCCTGTCCTTGAAGTTGTAGTGGCAGGAAAGTTATCAATACTTCCGCCATTTTCAACGTCAATTACAACAATACCAGAAACTTTACCTGTAACAGCTCCAATATTCATTTTTGGGAATTGGATTGTCCATTCTTCTATTTCTTGAGGCGTCGCTTTTTTTTCTTGATACTGCCTCCATTTAATAAGTGGTTTTTTATCTTGTCCAACTGGGATTATAGAAAACCCTAGTGCGTGATACCTTAATGCTTGATTAAAGATTGTTTCATTATCCATATTATTTTTTTATTTAAGTTAATAATTCAACTGCTAAAAAATAATTATGGATTTTTAGGAACCGTCTTTTTAGATTCCAAAAACTTTTTCTTTTTACTAAACCAAGATTCAAGTGCAATCTCTGCAAACATCTGGGCAATATAGCGAACATCTTCCGCTTCCTGTTCAGACATTTCCACTCCGTGTTTTTCAAAGTGTTTTCTTTTAAGTTGTTCAAAGGCATCTGCCTCTAAAGTTTGTATTTCTTTTAAATTGTTATTTATTGTTTTTTTCATAGTAAAATTTCGCCTTATACTTTCAGTTGGCGAATTTTCACGATGAAATTTCGAGTACATAAAAAGCCCCTCTGGGAAAGGGGCTTTAAATTGTTAGAATATTTTTAGTGAATTCACGATTATTACTATCGCAAATCCCGTGAATTCACGCTTTTTAATCTTTAGAATAAGCTTCTCTATCATCAACTTGCGGACACTCTTCGTCCAAGTAGCTCCTCATTTCAGTATTTGGCCCATCATCTGTTTCGTTATTTATCGGAGTTAGATTTATTTTTATTTTGTATGCCTTGCCTTTTTTATAATCGGAAAAGGGGTCATCCTTGATTTGAAAAATTGACTGGAGGCCTTCTGATAATTTTTGCTTTCTCTTTTTAATTGAATTAATTTGTTGCGCAGACAAGCCTTTGTTGTTCTGCCATGATATTTCGCCATGCTTTTTTGAGAGTGTTTCCAAAAGCTTCCATTGAACATTTGGTAATTTTCTTTTTTTATCTATAAACCCCATAACTTCAAAATTTGAATTTATAGTTTGCCCCCCTGCTTTTATCATAACTTCTTGGTTATTAAAAAATCTTATAGTGATTTCTTCCCATTTCAGATTTGCCGGTAAGTTTGGCAGAATTACTTTAGATTTTTGGATTACTTGTTGAGTTGATACTGCATCATTTTTATATTCAGGGACAGTTTCTGGATCTACATACTTAAAAAGGTGCACCCAGTAATATGGCGTTTTATCTTTTTCCCAGCCAACTTGCCCAGAAAACTTTATTAATTCAAGTCTGTCTAGTTCTTCTAAAAATGGGCGCAAGTCTCTGAATGTTAATCCAAGGGTTGGTAAAAAACGATATTCAAATGCTTTAAAAGGGGAGCTACCATCCTCTTTAAGGTTTTCATTGTATTCAACCCTTTTTTCACTAAAAATTGACGAGGGTGCCACCGAGTCTCTAATGATCTTATATACTTCACTTAAAATATTCATATAATTGTGGGCTTTTTTTAATTCTTTTATTCTATTATATAGATAATTATTAAGCAATATGTATCTGTCAATTAGTCAACAATGACTATTATATATGGGGGGGGTAAGCCTCAGCCTCTCAACACAATTAAGGGCTGAGGCACCCCATAATATTATACTTTGGCAAAGACTCTTCTTTGCTTTGCCTTTTTAGGGATAGTAATTGCATATTCTACCGGATATAGGGACATAACAGCTTTTTCTTCTGATTCCGCTATTGTCTCACCTTTACCTAAAACTTCACCTTTGTGAGATGTAGTTATGTAGCCAACAATTTTGTCGGTACTTACCATCTCTTCTTGGTGCTCATCCCACATTGTTTCATAAATTGGAAATGTTTCCATTGTTTTTTAAATATGATTAATTTTGAATTGGCAGACGGATTATAACAATTCTGTTATTTTCATATTTAACCATAAATTTACTGCCTATTAAAAACCCTGAGTTAATAAGAAAGCGGTTAATGATTCTTATCATTGGCTTTTGCCTTTTGTCTCCAGGGCCATAGCTCACTGTCATTATTCTATTTGTAGATTTCATAAGATATATAATAAATGTAAGCCAAAACACGCACTTCGACCTGCGGTGCGTGTTTAGAAAAGCATTTGGCTTCCTTTTAAATAGTATTGTTCTTTTCTACCTATCAAGTTGTAATAACAATTGAGTGTTCAGTACAACATAGCATTACTACAGCCATGTCGTTATGTGTAGGGGGGGTGTTTCGGAAGGGACTCCAAGATAGTCGGGGGAGGTATAGTAGGGAACTTATATGGGGGGCGCATAAAAACCAAACATTATTGAATTTTTGTAGTTAATCCCCTCATTTGAGGCTAAAGATTCCCAACTTGGGCAGACTTATTGTCTTTTTCTCTCTGTATACAGAGAGTTGACTGCTTATCCACACAGACATTTTAATGTGATAACATAAGCGATAACATACGAAGTATTGAATTTTGATTATATAAATAGTAAGATTAAATAAATTTAAAATGAGCTCAAAATAAAATAATGAGTTTATAAAAAATTATGACATTTAATCCAGACGGTTTAGAGGATAAAGAGACAAGTCAACTAACGCCAGAATATTTAAAAGGTTTAAGTACTATTGAAATTGAAGTGGGCGGAAAATTTAGTGAAGCTTTAAATAAATTTAATGCAGATAATGGTTTAAATTTAGAGCCAAGACCTGAAGGACAGCACGTAACAATAATTGGACCAACTGAAAGTAAAATTTTGTCTACATTGAGTCCAGATCAAATTGAAACACTGCAAAGGATAAATGATGACATTCAAAGCGGTATAGGCGTAGAAATGCAAGGATTGGGGTTTATAGATGGCTCTCAAAAGGAAGGCATAAGAAAAGCGGACAAAGAAAAGAAGGTTTTGTTTATGGCCATAAATTTACCAGCTTTGCAGGAATTTAGAAAATCAATTGGTTTACCACCTAAAGATTTTCATGTAACTTTGGGTTTTGAGGGAGGCGATATACACATGCAAGAATCCGAAGAAAAAGATGCAAAAGGAAAACCTATTTTAAAACCAATCTCAAAAACTGCGGATGCTTCACTTAGCCAATATTCAGAAGAAATTCAAGATGTAAAATTTGGCTCGTTGTCTGGCAAGGAAAAAGATAAACCAAAAAGTTAAGTATTAATAATTTTTAAAATTATGGAAGAAGAAAATTTGAGTAATCAAGAAGATCAACAGGAGCAACTCAAAACCCCAGAACAAGAAGAATTTGAGAAAGGGTTGCAGGAAATTGCTGATTTAGATAACCTAAGACCGCCAGAAGTTAAAAAAGAAAGATTGGGAGTTATGGGTAAATTAAAGAAGGTTGCTAAACCAGTTATTTTGGCTTTGGGCTCGGTTATTGCTGCTGGAGCTGGAGCACAAGCTGCGGAGCAAAGAAGTGTGCCTCGACCAGAACCAACAGGAAACGCCGAGCAAAGAGTTGATAGCGAAGCTCAAAAAACTTTTGAGAAAAATAAAGATTTTTTGAGAAAAGAATTTCAGAGCATTTCTGGTGGTGGAATAGGAAAATCAGAAAACGGAAATTTGGTTGTCTTTGCTGGTGGAAGCTACTACGAGTTGGATTCCTCCACATTGAATTCATTAATGCAAATAGCCCAGCGCCACAGAATTGGACTAGAAGGAACTAGTAAATTTGATAAAGCATTCCACCTAAAGAAAACCGAAGCAAGTAAAATGTTTATTAAGGGCAAAATTATTGAATTGGGCAAAAAAGTGGATTTGAGGGAATTGCCCAAAAATTTAAAAGAATTTGAATCTGCCAGAAGGCAGATAAGAGATGAAATGAATGATTTTGGTAAAGAGAATAAGCATCAAAACAGTAGTTCCAGGCAAATTAAAAGTCAGAAAGCAACTTCTTCCGAAGCAGGTGAATTTTTAAACTAGTAAAAAATATTAAAATTAAATAAAAACAAAATATGACATTTAAACCAGATGAATTACCGCAAAATAAAGGAGGGGAAGATATTATTAATTCTTCCACAGAAACAAGTGGTGAGTCGCAAGAAAAAAGTTGGGAATTGGAAATTTTGGAAAATGTTAAAGATATTAAACCATCTCAATTTCATTCTGAGAAAAAATGGATGGCAACGCATTTTAAAATAGAAAGACCAGATGGCACATCAGAAGAAGTAGAATCTACAAAAACAGTTTTAAAAATAAAAAATAAAGCTGGTGTGGAAATTGAAGTGCCTGCTTTTGCGGTAAATCATATTATGTCTTTACATTTAAAAGGTGAAGAAGCTGGCAGTACAATGGAAGCGGGTTTGGAGAGTTCGTTTGGCGTTGTGGCGGAACATTTACCAGATGAAATTCCATTTAAAGGTGAATCAGCGGCTTTTGAAGTTGATGTAGAACAAAATACCGGAACAGAGGGCGTATCCTCACAAAAAGAAATGCAAGAAAAGGGCGTTGCAACAGAAGAAGATTTAAAAGCTCTTGAAACTGCAAAAGATGAAGTGTTTCGGTTGAATATTGAGGGAACTGACGAAGATAAGAAAAAATTTGTAGATGATTTTAACGCAAAACTTTCTGGCAATGTAAAATTGGGTATTCGTGGCGGTGCTGTAACTCCATTTTTTACAACAGAAAGGCAGCCAACATCCAAAATGTTTTTAGTAGTTGGAAAAGAAAAAGACCCAGACAACTCTGAACACAATCGTGTGTGGACAATGACTCCTGGAAGATATATGGATAAATTGCCAACAGATGGAAAATTTAATGGTAAATATGCAACAGAAGGCATAAAAGAAGGAACTACTGTTGCCGATTTACTCAAAAAATTACATGATGGGCAAGACATAACCCAACAAGAAGAGCAATTAGTAAGGGAACAACAACAAGCTCAAGAATGTTGGTGGAATGGTGGTTTTATTGCTCCTCCAGAGAAAAAATAAATATAAATATAAGTATTATCAAACTCAAAATAAATAATGAGTTTGTAAAAATATGACAAAAACAGAAAAAGGCGAACAAAAGCCAGAGGAGGAAATTCCACAACAAGAGCAAATGCCCGATGAACCGGCTATATCTCCAGAAGAGGCAAAAGCTCAAGCAGACGGATTAGAAAAAATGAAAGTAGAATCCGCCCAACAAGACGCAGAAGAGTTAGACAAAACTAAAAAAGAACTTGGCGAAGCTTTTGACGATGGAGAAGAAAAATTTAAGCCTGCCCAAGAATTGAAAGGCGAAAAATTGGAGGAAATGGTAGATTGGCTCAAGGGAGAAGTTGAAAGTAAGGTGGATGATTCGTCTAGTTATATGATGGATTATAACTTTGAAGATTTAGTTAAAAATCTTGCAGGGTATCTAGCGGAAAAAGCTGGTAAACCTATTGATAAAGTAGATGTTAAAACTCGCACCCATACTGCAAATGAACAAATTTCCGGTTCTTTGTATCTCGGTGGTAAAGAAATTTTAACTTTTAGTATGGGGGATGATGGATATGGCCCAAGAGTTGAAGGTTGGGATAACAGAAACCTTAAAGAGGCGATTGGTGATTTGTTAAAATAGCTAATTATTATACTGAAGAAAAAAAATAAATGCACGCAAAAATATAACAGATTAGTTTTCTGCACTATATATACTAACGTTCTAAAAACTGAGTAATGTTTTAAAATAAAACGATGAACTAAAACAGCGCTGTATAATTTATGTCAGCGCTGTTTTTATTTACAAAACTATTCTTGGCACAATTAAACCCTTACTGTGGAATGCAATTTCTTTGCCTATTCTTATTTCGTATGCAGTATGCGTGAGAAAATATTTTTTGCTTTTAGATTTTGCATATAATTTTCTTATTTGCGGAACATTATCATACGAAACAATCCATTTGGCATTTTTGATTTTTTGGATTTTTTCGCTCACTTTTGCATGATCTTCCGGCTCATAATGATTCATATAAAGTGAAGGGCCTTTCAAAAAATAAGGAGGGTCAAAATAAAAAATTGTGCTTTTGTCTTCATCGTTCGCTTCGACTTCATTAATTAAATCCATGGCATCAAGATTGCGAAGAACAATGTGATTTTTATGTTTGGCAATTAGTTTAATTCTTTCAATCAAATCTTCTTTTTTAAAACGGCAATCTATTTTATATTTACCCTTTTGTTTTAATCCGCCGATTACGCCTCCATCAATGACACCAGAGTGATTTGTCCTGTTAAGAAAAAAGGTTGCGAAACCTAAATCAAAAAGCGAATCTTTGTTTTTGTTTTTATGAATTTTTTTGAATTTTTTCCAGTTGTTAATAGTTATATCTGTTTTTCTAATTTTATCGCAAAACTTATCCGTGTCATTTAAAATTGAATGCCAGAAGGCATATATAGCCCTATCCAAGTCGTTGATTGTGATTTTTTTAACGAAGCCATTTATTAAAAGATGCAGAGCAACTGAAGCTCCACCAGCATATGGTTCAACATAATGTCCGTTTATGTTATTTTTCTCGCATACTGAACTAAAAAAATCAGCTAATTTTCTTTTTCCACCGGGATATCTTAATGGCGAATAAAATTTTGTCATTATTTTTTCTTTTTTTCTATTTCTATAATTTTAGAAATAAGAAATTCCCAAAAACACTTTGAATCTTTCCATAAAGTTTTGACCTTATCTTTCGAAGAAAAGATATGTCTACTATGTGCAATCTGATTTAAATTTTCAGTAAAAATTGAATTACCATTAAAAACAGTAACAATATCTTTTATATCATACGGAGCATACAATGCAGAGATATAATCTATTTTTTCCTTTAGCGACTCTTTTGTTTTTCCTGTGTCGGTTCTGAAATAACCATTTTTATCTATTTTTATACCAACTTTAAAAGCAAATTCACCAACAGATATTTCCATTAATGTTCTAACTAATAGTGCAACAGCGGTTGGACATAACTCTAGATTTATCCTCTGTAATTCCGAAAAAACTTCTTTTATTTTGTCAGATTGTACGTCCGGAAAAAGAAAGCTCGGATCTATTAATGAATGGAATTGCCTTAGTTGTGAACCATAAATTGAATCGGCTTTAGCAATTTTTATATTAACAACTTTTTTGCCAAATATATCTGTAGATGTATTATCTTTTATTTCCTTTTCAACTCTTTTTTTATCGGACGATCCTATAGATTTTAAATATTTTTCTTTTTCCTCGGTTTTATTAAGAAAACGAGAATCTAATTTATTGCCACCTATTACACGTTTTGTAATAATATCAAATATAATTATCTTTAATTTTTCACTAAATTCCTTTTGGTTTTTAATTTTTATTGTTCCATCATCATTTTTTTGTATTCCAAGAAGTTTTATAGCAGGATCACTGTCAACAAGACGATAAAAAGTTGATATGAAGCCCTTGCCAAGAATTGATTCTTTGATTTCATCAGGCAGGTCAAGCATTTTTACTAATTTTCCTAGCTCATACCTAAATACTTCTGTTTTTGCGCTTGCATTTCCCCTTCTTATTTTATAATTATGTCTTTCTTGTTCGCCCCATCCCACTTCATTATTTCGTTTTGTATGTTTCCGATCAACGTAGCGCAGACCAGATTCACGATCATTTGTAACTAAAGCCTCTAAATAAAAATTTTTATCAATTTTTATTTTTCCAGCTAATTCACGAAAAAACAGTTGAATGTTTGGGTCATTTGTTAATGATGGTTCTATTAATAATTTATATATAACTACACGCCTATTACCCTCTAAAATAATGTTTTTACCTTTATATCTATATATCACTATCTTTTCTAGTTGTGGCAAATCAAATTCATTTACAATTTCCTTGGCAAATAATTCAATTTTAAAGTCTTTCTTTTTCAAAAAATAATCTATTAGATATTTTTCTGATTTATTAAAATACTCTTCTGGGAAACGAGCATTCTCGTCCCAAAGAGATAAATAATTCAAAGAAATTTTTTCTGACCAAATCTTTTTCATAATTCATTTAATATTATTGTAATTAAATTATTATGGCACATTTTTCATAAAAATTACAAGGTTAAAAAGTTGAAAAATTGATTTTTGTCATTTTAAGTGATACTATTATCAAATAGCAGATCAGTTTTCTGACTATATATGCTAACATTCTGAAAGCTGGAGTTTGTCTTGGTAGGCCTGGGCAACTTCGGCAAAACCTT
>CAIWKF010000123.1 GCA_903913175.1 Candidatus Staskawiczbacteria bacterium | reverse complement strand
AAAAATATAAAAATATTTATTTGGATAATAGCTAGTATTATTGTTGTAATTACAGTAATCTTAATTTTTTCTTTTAATAATAAACAAACAACTAACCAAAAAGTAATAGTTGAACCAATTCCAGCTAGCAAACCAGTTTCAACTAAAAGTGTTACTAAAACAGACACAAAAACAGAAACAGCTTCAATTGCCTATGCTGATGCGTTGGTAAAATATGCAAATACAAGAATTCAACTTGATACAGCTTGCCAAGCACATCCAAGTAATGTAACCTACAAAGATAATATAGGTATTATGATTGATAACCGCTCGCCAGAAACTCGCACAGTTAAAGTAGGCACAACCTTTACTATAAAACCTTGGGGATTTAAAATTGTCGTTCTTCCAGATGTTTATCTGACATCAAAAACCATCCTAGTTAACTGCGATCAACGGAAAAATATAGCAACAATTTTAATTCAAGAATAATATTAAAATAATAAAACCGTCAAATTTTGACGGTTTTATTTTACTCAAAAAATAAATGAGAGCCTGCACTGAGCCGTACCAAAGATGCAAACATGGTTCTGGGAAAACTTCCCATCAGTAGAATCAATAAATTTTTAATTCCCCATTGTTTTAGAAAAAATTTATAATGTTGTTATTGGACGACTTTGAACAATAAATAATTTTTTACCTTCCAATGCCCATTCAATGTCGCGCGGATCTCCATAATGTTTTTCAATGTTTATACAAATTTTGGATAATTCAATAATTTGCTTTTCAGTAAGTTTTTGCTTTTCTCTCATTTTCACAGGCACTGGTTTTTCTTCTATTTCAAGCTTAGATTTTACAATCATTTTTTCTTGATTTCCGATATTTATGTCAACAATATTTAAAGTTGATTTTTCAATTACATAAGAATCTGGCGTAATAGTTCCTTGTACTAAAGCTTCACCTAAACCCCAGCAAGCTTCAATAATCATTTGTTTTTTATCTTTGGTAACAGGGTGCACTGTAAAACAAACTCCCGAAACATCAGAGTTTACCATTTTTTGCACTACCACAGCCACAGAAACCTGTTTATGCTGTATGTTCCTTTCAACCCTGTAAAACAGTGCTCTTGGAGTGTATAAAGAAGCCCAACACTTTTGTACGGCCTTAAGCAAACCCTTTTTATCCACATACAAAAAACTGTCCAACTGCCCTGCCCAAGCATCAAGCTTTGAATCTTCTGCTGTAGCTGAAGAACGCACAGCCACATATTTTGATCCCAATTTATCAAAGTCCTTTAAAATTTCTTTGGCCAAATCTTTAGGAAATTCTTTGGTCAAAATAATATCTCTCATAATTTCTGACTGCTCTTCAACATTTTCTTCACAAATGGCATCGGTTTCTTGCATAAACTTATTAAAAGCCGAGACCAAAACCACAAATCCTGGCGGAACTGGTATTTTTACATTTGTCATTTCGCCCAAAGAAGCACCTTTGCCACCAGCAGTGGCCGTGTCTTTATTTGTTAATTCCTTAAAATTTTTTAAAAATTTAACCATATAATTGAATTAAATATGCTCCTACCATTGGCAAAATAAGATTATCTAAACCAAGTATTAAAAATGACTCAACAAGTGTTAAAATTACAGGGATGAATATTATGTTGCCTCCCAATTTTCCAGTGAAAAAAAATACAATAATTAAGCTACTGATTAAAAATGCGCCCGATCCCTCTAAACTTTTTTTGTGACCGAATATTTTAAAGCCATGCTTGCCATATTTTCCGCCAACAATAGAAGCTAAGGCGTCGGAAATGCCCATAATCAATATTCCAAATTGAAATTGCACAGCTTTGTCTGGCAGAAAAATCAAGGCACAGATAATAACGCCCATTGGCAAAAATATTTCTCCGAATGTTTTTCTTTCTACTGAATGAATAGAAGAAAAAGTATTTTTATTACGCGTAAAAAATAGCAATAAAGCAAAAGTTAAACTGACTGCAATATTTCATCTTTTACTAAAAAATAGGGCATGCAAAAAACCACAAGAGAAGAAAAAACGTGAGCAATTTTTCTAGAAAAGCTAACAGGTATTAAAAATCTTCTAGAAATGAATTCATTTAAAATAAGTCCGACAAGTATTATTAAGAAAAAAATAATTGAAGCTATCATTATACTTTAAATTCAAAGGCACTGTATTCGCGAAAGATTACAGCATCGTCTTTTGGAAAATTCTTTTTAATATTATTATCTTCACGCACAAGTGCATAAATAACTTTTTTTATGCCCTCATTTTGTGCATCAAGATGGATTTTATACGCAAAAGCACCGCCAAGGCCCAAGCCTTGATATTCTGGCAAAATACCAATTGTTTTAAATATAAAAGTAAAATTATCTTCTTTTATAACACTACAAAACCCAATAACTTCATCACCTTTATATAACAGGTATAATTTATCAATGCTGAACTTAACCCTCTCTTTTGAATATAGAGAAAAAAAATCTTCTTCTGACATTTCGGTATATTGCCAACTGTCACTAAAAATCTTTTTTGACATTAAATATATATTCTTTAAATCATTGCCACTAGCATTTTTTAATTCTTGAATAGAAAATCCCGACTCCCCCATTTTTTCATAAGGCTTTTTGCCAGCATTTAAAATAGCAGAAAAATTCTCTCGGTAGGCTGAATAGTAAATAATCTCCATGCTGGGATTTTTAGATTTCAATAAATTATAATAATATAATTCAGACACAGTTTCAGCTTTAAAATAATCAGAACCGTCAGAACTCTTAATAACTCTGTATTGATACCAAATACTTGCGTTAATCGGCCCTTTAATCAAATTCACTCCAATGCCCTTAGCAAACATAAATAAATTATTCCATAATAAATCAAAAATTATAGAATCATCAGGTGATTCAAAAAATCCAAAAAATGCTGTGTTAGCTTTTAAGCGGGAATCAACGATAAGCGCAATATGTGCTTCCATCTTTCCATTAATGTAAATAGCAATAGGATTAAATTTTATATTTTTAGCGCAAAAAGTAAAGGCAATTTTATAATCCCTTAGAAAATAATCAAAGTTTTTATTCTTTCCGTATTTTTTGATTAGCAAATCTATTAATTTCACCGGGGGCACGCTCTGCGGATTGTAATTTTTTATTTCTATTTGCATATTAATTAATTATTTTAATTGTTCCTTTGGAACCGTCAATTTCTACAATTTGCCCATTTTTTAATTGTTCCATAATCCCCTTAGCCCCAATTACTGCCGGAATACCCAGCTCTCTGGCAACTATGGAGGCGTGAGATAAAATGCCTCCGTATTCAACAATCAAGCCCTTTGAAAGCGCTATAAGCGCTGTCCACCCCGGATCAGTGTGGGAAGTAACCAAGATATCAAAATCAATGTTACTTGGCACATAAAAATCTTTAAATATTTTGATTTTTCCCTTAATCACTCCGCCAGAAGCGG
The DNA here is from genome assembly GCA_903913175.1 of Candidatus Staskawiczbacteria bacterium. GTDB lineage: Bacteria > Patescibacteriota > Minisyncoccia > Minisyncoccales > Staskawiczbacteraceae > XYB1-FULL-32-11. The sequence goes on along the minus strand of CAIWKF010000123.1, from coordinate 6,281 downwards.
GTATTGCCTTAATAAGATTACCTCTAATTTCCGGTTTTTTAGCGTCAAAATCTTGCGGTATTAATCCATCTTTTGTAGAAAAATGAACGGGTGTATGCATTTTTTCATAACTCAAATACTGGCTTTTTCTTTCTTTAACCAATTTTAAAAATGTATTTCCACTCGCTAAATCTGTATTCAAAACTTCCTGCAATGAAAGATAAAAAATATCATTTGCTTTTTCTATAATTCCCTGCTCAAAAAGCAATTTTCCCATTCTTTTAAAAATTTTTCTTGCTATGGCAAAAGCATTTGACCTTACTAAGCGGAATTTTTCCCTTTGTTTTCCATATTTATTGAATTTTCTTAAAATTAATTTGTACAATATTTTCTTAAAAAACGGCAAATCTACATCTATAATACTTGAATTTATTTTTTTAAAATCGTAATCTTTATAGGCCTTTAAAAATGGAATGAAATTTTTAATGTCCTCTTTAACCCCTTCTGATTCCAATTTAAGTTCGCTTGCAAACCTATCTCCAAATTTATCTAGGTAAATCCCCAACTCCTTTTCTATTTCTGGGCTCATGGAAATAATTTGGCTAAACTCCAAGTAATCATCTCTTTCTATTGCGCCCCACAAGTCGGCAATTTTTTGCATCTTTTTACTTAAATAGGCAATTGCAAAAACTTGTTTAGTTGCCACGCTCTGAAATTTAATCAATTCTTGAAGTTTTTCTTCGCTAACAAATTTTTTAAGCAAGCCATAATAGGTCATTACAAAAAAATCGTTTTCAAGAGTAACATACCACCTGTTAAGCAGTCTATATTTTATTTTTTCAAATAACTCTTTACAATCTTTTAAACTAAGGCTATCAAAAACATAGCTTTGAAAAAATTTTATTTCTTTGTTTACCACAAAACTAAAATATCTAGAAGTAAAACCAAAAAATATAACTTTTGCAAAAACAATAAACGGATAAAAAATTTTAAGCCAAATAAATGGCTTTATATCTAAATCAATTTCTTCCCTAACATTACTGGTAATCATTCCTTCTAAGTTGCTTTTATTTCTTTTATATCCCGGTATAAAAGCTGCCATTTTATACCAATTATTCATATTATAAAACATTCTTCCATTAAAGTGACCCAATAAATTTTTGAAAACATACGAATGTTTCTTGATTTTTTGCTTTGAAACCCCTGACATAACTAGTAAATCTGTATAAGCTTTTTGATAAACAAGTTCTGCAAATGTATATGTTAAAGGCAAAACAATTCCGGAATAGCTTTCGGCAATATTGGCGCTATCAAAGAAATATTCTTCTTTTTTTTCTTTTTTATTCATTTTTCCAATCCTTAAATTTATATTTTCTTCCCATTTTAACCTCATCTAAAATACATGATGGTACTAATTTCCCATTATAAAACATAGGGTCAGGACAGCCAGAACATAAATCCCTTTCACCATTTACATCAAGTTTTGGTCCACGCAAAATTAAAAACCATTGTAAATACGTCCCATCTTTAATTTTTAAAGGATTTTTAACTAAAAATAAAATGTAATTCTTTAAAATATTCCTCACGCATTTGAATCTAATATATTTTACAAGATAAAAAATAGGGATATGATTACCAATTCTAGTGATTAAATATTTTTTATTTTTGTTGTAATATCTATCTTCAATATATTTACTAAACTTGCCGTCAAAAAAACCTATATGTGACCCTGATAAAGAAACAGATATAGAAAAAAGCCAAGTCGGGTCACTTTTATCAATAGTGCTTCCTAAATAAGAACAAGGTTCGTATTCAAAATTTTCTTTTACCTCTCGCATAACATCGGAAACAGATATATCAGTATTAATATTAAATTTTAAAGATTTTTCCCAATTTACATCACTATAAAGCGTAAAAACAATAACGCTTATCACGTCATCATTATTTTTGCAAAATCTTAAAACTTCTGAAACATCAGATAAATTGTTCTTTGAAAAAGGCTGTATAAAGCCAAGGTTTACTCCGCCTACCTTTCTAAAAATATTACAATATGAAGCTCTCTCTAAATTAACTTCGCCTTCACTATTTGCTTTAACTCCATTTCGCGTTTGAAATTTATCAATGTGTATTATAATTTCATTTGCGCCCCATTTTTTTAATTTTTTTAAAAACAATTCGTTTAAGGCGATGCCGTTTGTAAAAATTCTTGACTTAAGACCACAAGACTTAATATATAAAATCAGCCCCTCTAAATCAGGATATAAAAGTGGTTCCCCACCAGCTATTGAGATTGTTTCTACATTTCTTATTTCAACAAATTTATCAATTTGCTTTTTTAACTCATCTAAATCTAAGTGTGCAGAAACTGCACCAGCCTTGTCTAATCCCCTATAACAACCAGGACATTTTAATTGACAAAAAGTTGTGGGTTCTATCCAACCATTAGGGTTATCCTTACCAGACCAAGGAATATAATGGCAATTCTTTATCATGTCAGAAAAATTATAACTGTTTTTTGATTTTTTCATAAAAAATATATTAATAAATTAAAAGCCATATATAAAAACAGTGAGCTCGCTTGAAGTAATTTATCTGTTTTGCTATTTTTCTTAGTAAAATGTAAATATAAGGATAAAAAGAAAAATAAGCTAAGAGCTACTGGCAAAAAAGTCCAAATCCCTAATTTTAATTGCATTTTAACAGTAATGCACAAAAATAAAACAACATTTAAACAAACAAGAAAGAAATAAATAAAAAGCGATTTATTAAAACCAAAATACCAAGTATAAGTGTCTTTGCCTGTACTTTCCAATTGTGGGGTTTTAATCTTACGGAGAAATTCAAACATCATTGTTCCAATTGATACAAATAAAAAATGTATTAATATAACATCATTTAAATAAAAATTTACAAAGAAAAAACTATAGACAAAAATTTGCAGTAAAAGCATTTGAACTAAATTCACAGCATTGTAGAGAAAAAAATGCCTACGAATTTTCCTTCCTAAGAAAAATTCTCTACTACCAAAGAAAGTGTAAACAAGCATAATTAATGCTAAAAGCAAGGCATAAAAGCTAGTAAAAACAGAAATAATCAAAAATAAAACTATTGCTATAAAATCAATTTTCTTTAATTCAATTAGTGATATTATCTCTTTTTGCACTGGCCGATCATTATGATATAAAGAGTCGTGTTTAAAATCACGATGCTCGTCAATTACCCTTATATGAAAAAAATAACTTATTGAGGCAAGCAATAAAAGAAAAACATTCAAAAAACTTAGATTAGCCCCGGCTATAATTGCATGCGAGCTTAAAATGACAGGGAAAGTGGCTAATATTAAAAAAATAATCGGAAACCTTTCTTCCTGATAAACATAAAACCGTTTTAGTAATGATAAAAAATCGCTGTGCTTCATTTAGATATAATATTTACATGAAAATCACCATAAAATGGGACTTTATCAATTTTATTTAGCTTTATTGCTAATTCTTTATCATCAAAAATATTTTCCGACAAACCAGCAGGATAAGTTCGAGAAACTAAATTATTCCAATATGCAACTATAGCACCATTTTTTGCAGTTCGAACAATCTCCAGCCAAAGATTAATATTATCCTGCTCAGAAAGAGTTTCGAATATATCGGACAAATTAAACTTTGAAAAATAATTATTTGGAACTGATTTTAAATATTTAAACATGTCGCTAGTTAATATGTATAATTTTGTATTGTTATCTACAAAGCTAGTTCTGCTTATTTCCTGTAAATACAACGGCAAAGAAGATAAATTATAGCTTCCTGTTAAACAATATCTTATAAAATAATTATCTTTAATTAAAATATTTTTAAGATTTTGCTCAAATCTCATAAAATATATACTTCCTACATCAGGAGGAGTTGCATATTCAAAAGAGCCCTTTTGTCTAGCAAATCTTTTTAGCAACACTCGACTGGAAAATACTTTAAAAAGAAAATACCACCTATGATTATTCCAAACATTATCATAAAAATCTGTCTGATTTTTTAAATTATCAATATCTAAAAATTTTAAAACTGTTTTTTTAGAGTGTATGAGTGGCAAAAAAAATCTTGAAAATAGCCTCAAAAAAATTTCAAAACGACCTAAATTAATAACTCCACCTTTTATTAATTTGGTATTACCTTCCCACCACAACCTTGCCTCAGTAGATAATAAATCTTTTATTTTTAAAAAATAATCCTGCCTTTTGGAAGAATTTTTTACCCCTAATAATTCTAAATATTCTTTATAACTTAAATTTTTTATAGCTGCTAATTTAAATTCAAATAAGTAATTCTGCAAACAATTTATATCAATAGAAACCAATCTTTCAGGACATTTGCTTAAAACAGCAAGAGTATTGTCTCCGCCTGAAGTTATAGAAAGTACAATATCCTGATGTGAGATTTTAAGCGCAGATAACAAAATATCAGAATCCTCCCAGCATTGACTATAATTGATGTTTTTAAACTTCATAACCACTAAGCCCCGTATATTACGACCGTAACATACGGGGCGGTAAAAACAATAAAAAATATTAATTGATCTTTTCCCAAGCTTTTTTACTAAACACCAACAATATCCACATGATTAGATAAGAAACTGCCATAACCCAACCAGTGATATATACGGCCATAAAATCATTGCTTGTTACAAGAATAATACCTCCAACAATTTCAATGATAAAACCATATTGGACAACTAAGGAAAATGGCTTTTCAAACTTTCTGGCAACAAGATTAAGCACCGGCAAGGTGGCCAATGTCAGCGCAAAAACATAAAGCATTTGTACTACTGGACCCAAATTAAAGAATAAAAGACCTTCTTCTGATATATAAGCATAATTATCAAGATATGTGTATCTACCCACTAAAAATATACCGAAAGCAATTACGATACTAGACCCAGTAAACAGCCAACGAGTGTAGTTTTTTCGAGCTTCTTGAGCTGACGCATCTACCATAAAGATTAATGAAACAAGGAAAATTATTGTACCAATTGTCACACAGGTAAGCATAATTGCGGGTTGAATTAAACCAAGAGTCCACACCAAAAAAGCAGCAGCGTCCAATAATAAGGCCATACCAAAACCTCTAAAGATTTTATCATTTTTATGTGAAGCAAATTTACTACCCAACACTAATGTGGCTACTACGTTGCTAAGAAAAAATAAAATAACAAAAAAATTCATGAATTTATTTAATTAGTTTTAATTAAAGCAATTATTAGGCTTTATATCGACTTTTAATTTATAAAGCAATTATATTTTTATTAATATTAACAGCTCTAAAACGGAAAGCGATTAAAATAATATAAATTGGCACAAATATAATAGAAAACCAAAAAGATAAAAGTATGCCTAACAGCTGAATAAATGGTATGCAGTTCATAAAAAGAAAAATATTTCTAAGATTAATAAGGCCATAAATCAATCCGTCCAACTTTGAGTCGCTAAGTTTAAATTTCTTGGCAAAAATATTATTTTCTATATACATAAATGCCAAAAATATACCAAGCACTATTAACATTTCAACCCAAAAAATCATTAAATCGGAGCTAATAATAACTATAAGCAAGTCTATGGTAAAAACCAATAAAAGTGAAATATTAAAAAACACTTTATTTGTTTTTGGTATTCTTTTTGCCCAAAAAATGTTCTCCCCTGCTTCGTTTAAAATTGTTTCCATATATTACAAGATTATGATTATTTTATTATTATATTTTAACATTTTACCTTTTCTATCTCAATAGGCAAACCAAAAAATAGCAAACTATGTTGCATCAATATAAATTGCGCAAGAATAGTTGGACGATTTCAAAACTTATAATTAGGAGAAAGCATTCCCTAACCCAAAACTTACCATTAAACAAATTAATCAGATATTAAATATAGTTAAGACTTAAAATATATGGTAACTCTAACGGCTTTATATATAAAATTATTTCTTTATCCACTCTCTTGTAATCCACTTTTTAATTATAGCTTCTTCTAAGTCTATATCCAACAGATGAGCATTCACAATTAACATTCCCATAATATCCGCCAATTCTTTTGCTAATTCTTTTTTTGATTCCTCTTCTGAAACATGTTTTTCTGGCCTACTCTTTTTTCTGTGAATTAAAACAGCCTGAGAAAATTCGCCAACTTCTTCATATAGCTTTATTAACGCAAAATCATCATCAATTTTTATTCCATATTTTTCTCCGTAAATTAAAGCATTTTTTACAACTTTCTCTTGAATTTCTTTAAATTCCATAAATTTATATTATTTTTTATTTTT
>CAIWKF010000122.1 GCA_903913175.1 Candidatus Staskawiczbacteria bacterium | reverse complement strand
TTAAAATAATATTATAATTCAGAAATTAATGGCATTTTGAAAAATAGATCTAGTTTTTCTTTTTTCCTAATTACATACAAAACACAAAATGCAACAAGCAATAATAAGGCCGATAAAATAAATGGGATATAAATATTAAAAATAAAAATCGCACCAAACACAAAAGGAGAAATGCCCGCAGACAAAGAAATAATTGAGGAAGATACTCCTAAAACTTCACCTCTTAGTGCGGGTTTAGCTTTTGCTACAATTTGACCATTCATTACAACCCTTAAAACAGATTGCCCAAAAGTCATTCCTATAATTCCTAAAACAAAAAATATAAAAATGGGAATAGATAAAAATATGTAACCCAAAGCAAAAATAACTAACATGATTAATTCTAGGGCTGGTTCTTCAAATCTTTTTAGCCAAAACTTTCTCATAATAAAAGCTTGATTTATGGCAATAATTACTCCCATTAAAGCAAATATTAAACCTACTGAAAACTCTCCAAATCCAAAAACCTTATTAACATATAAGGAAAAAATTGACTGTGTTCCTGCAATTGCCAAACCAAATAAAAACAAAGCTAAATAATTTGGTAAAAGTATTTTATTGTTTAATGCGCTTTTTATTGGTAAAAATGGGTTAAATAAATTTAATGGCAATTTTTTAGATTTTGATTTTCCTATATTTTTATTTGTTTCTGGTAAAAAGAAATAAGCCATTATAACATTGGCTGTTGCCAAGCATCCCACAAATAAAAATGGTAAATTATGAGAAATTCCTCCTAATGCTCCGCCAATAAATGGCCCAACAATAAAAGCTATCCCAAAAACTGCTCCAACTAAACCAAGGTTTGCGGTTCTTTCTTTGGGGTCTTTGGCAATATCTACTAAAGCTGATTGAGCCACGGGCAAATTTCCAGCTGCAAGACCATCTACGATTCTACCAATAAATAGAAATAAAACAGATGGAGCTAAAGCAAAAATAAACCAACCAATAGCAGTTGAAGTTATGCTTAAAAGTAAAGTTGGTCTTCTGCCAAATTTATCTGAAAGAGTTCCAATAACTGGCGCGGAAATAAATGAGCACAACGAATAAATGGCAAAAAGTACAGAAACCGTAAAAGCAGAACCAGAAAAACTTTCTACATAAAAAGGCAAAACAGGAATAACAATTCCAAGTCCTGCAACATCAATAAAAACCGTAAACAAAACTAATAATTTTATTTTATCAAATTTCATAATCTAACTTTACTATATTTTTTGCTCAAATGCTAATATAACAATAAAAAATGCCCATTTGGGCATTTTTTAAATTATTGGACAAAAGTTAAGGCTGTACCAGTTTGGTTGCCACGGCCGGTTCTTCCAATTCTATGAACATAGTCTTCATAAGTGGCTGGTACATCATAGTTAATAACATGTGACACATTTGGAATATCAAGTCCTCTTGCAGCCACATCAGTTGCCACAAGTATTTGACTTCTATTTTCCGAAAAAGATCTTAAAGCACTTTGTCTTTTTGGTTGATTTTTGTCACCATGAATTGATTCTGCTCTAAACCCTTTTTTTATTAATGTCTGACAAAGCTTTTCAACTCCGTGTTTGGTTCTACCAAATATTAAAACCTTTGAAAATTCCTTTTTAATTAATAGATCTTGCAATGAAGACAATTTTTCATCACTAGATCTTGCTCTAATTATATTTTGATCAACATTTTTAGAGGTTTCTCTAGTCCTAACCTGAACTTTTTCGGGATTAGTTAAAAATTCTTTAATCAATTTATCAAGCTCATTTGTAACTGTTGCCATAAAAAATAATGTTTGTCGTGGCTTGGCCATACTAAACATTAAAAATCTCATATCATTTACAAAACCCATATCCAACATTCTATCAGCTTCATCTAAAACAATTGTTTAAAATTCTGATAAACTAATAATTTTTCTATTAACTAGGTCTTTTAAACGACCAGGAGTTCCAATAACAATATTATGAGATCGTCTTAAACTATAAATTTGACTATAAGGATTCACTCCACCAACACAAACTACAGAAAATATTTTTAAGTTTCCTTTAAAACCCATAAATTCCTGGTTAATTTGCTGAGCAAGTTCACGAGTTGGCACCATTATTAAAACCTTTTCTTTAGGATTATTAATAATTTTATCAAGTAAAGGAATTAAAAAAGCAGCAGTTTTTCCTGTTCCAGTATTGGCAATGCCAATTACATCCCTGCCAGTTAAAATATAAGGAATTGCTCCATCTTGAATTGGAGTTGGAGTTTTATATCCTTTATTTATGATATTTGATTTTAAAACTTCATTAATTTTAAAATCTGCGAATTTATTTACAGGGACATATGCCACGCTTTCTGCAATTGGTTCTGCTTTGCAAATAAACCTAGAATGGTGAATTGTAGAGCCCACAGCAAAACGAGACTTGGGCTTTCCACTGCCCCCGCTACCTCCACGAAAATGATTCTTTTGACCTCCAAAAGAAGATTTACCAAAGTGAGAACTTCGGTTATTATTTTTTTGATACATACTATTTTTTCCAGTCTATAAATATTAAAATAGTAAAGTGACTGGTCTCCCCTCAGTTTCTTAAAGCAACCACAAGGGGAGGCATTAAAACCAATGAGAATACATTACATAACCATTATATAACAATAAGTTAACCTTGTCAAGCATTTCAGATTAATTCTCGCCTTTTGCATAAGCTGCTCGTTTAGCTGCAACCTCTGTAAGGTGAACCTTTCTAATCCTTATGTTTTTTGGAGTAATTTCTACAAGCTCATCATCGCCAATATATTCTAAGGCATCTTCTAGCCCCATAGTTTTTGGTGTATTAAAGTGTTCTGTATTACCCTCTCCTTTAGATCGCATATTTGACAATTGCTTTGTTTTACAAACATTTACCCTAATATCCTCTGGTCTTGAATTTTGTCCTACAACCTGCCCTTCATAAACCTCTACTGCTGGTGAGAAAAACATTGTTCCTCGATCTTGGACATTTCTTAGCCCATACATATTAGTGACTCCAGTCTCATGAGAAATTAATGAGCCTTGGTCTCTTTCTTTCCAATTTCCTGGATCTGGCATATATTGAAAAAATGAAGTGTTAATAATTCCAAGTCCCTTTGTATCAGTTAAAAATTCATTTCTATATCCAAACAAACCTCTAGTTGGAATAATAAACTCTAAAAATGAAATATCATTAACATTTCTCATTTCTTTTACTTCACCTTTTCTTTCTCCCATTTTTTGCATAACCACGCCTTGATATTGTTGAGGAATTTCAATAAATATTTTTTCGTATGGGGTCATTTTTTGACCATTTATTTCTCGTATAATAACCTGCGGTCGTGAAACCTGAAATTCATACCCCTCCCTTCTCATTCTTTCTATTAAAATTGATAAATGCAACTCCCCTCTTCCAGAAACTTCCCATTTTGCATCTTCTGTATCTTCGGCTTTTAAGGCTACATCTGTTTCTAACTCTTTAAATAATCTAGCTCTAATTTGTCTTGAAGTACAAAATTGTCCTTCTTTACCAGCAAACGGAGAGTTATTAACCATAAAAACCATTTTTACAGTTGGTTCCTCAATGTTTATTAGTGGTAAGGCGTTGGCATTTTCTGGGTCTGCGATTGTTTCTCCAATTGTAATTTCTTCAATTCCAGAAATAGCAGCAATATCACCTGCTAAAATTTCTTCTGTCTCAAGTCTACCTAAACCAAAAAATGTCATAAGAGAAGTTAGTTTGTATTTATTACAAACACCATTTCTATCAATATGCATAACCTCTTGGTTAGCTTTTAATTTTCCATTATAAACTCTTCCTATGGCAATTCTACCTTTAAAGTTATCAGCCACAATTGAGGTTACAAGCATTTGAAGTGGTTTTTCTGCATCTGCAATTGGCGAAGGAATATGTTTTATAATTGCATCAAAAACAGGGTTAATGTCTACCATTTTATCAAAATCAGCAGTTTCTCCAGCCTTTCCAGCTCTACCAGAAGCATAAATTACAGGAAAATCTAAAGAATGATCACCAGCACCTAATTCAAGAAATAATTCAAATGTCGCTTCCAAGGCAAATTGTGGTCTTGCTCCGTCTTTATCAATTTTATTTATAACAACAATTATTTTGTGGCCCATTTCTAATGCTTTTTTTAAAACAAATCTTGTTTGAGGCATTGGCCCTTCTTTAGCATCAACCAAAAGTAAACAACCATCGGCCATATTTAAAACCCTTTCTACTTCCCCACCAAAATCTGCGTGACCAGGAGTGTCAATAATATTTATTTTAATATCATGATAATAAACTGCTGCATTTTTAGAAAAAATAGTAATTCCTCTTTCTTTCTCCAATTCATTGCTATCCATTATTAATTCCTGATTTACTGTTTCCTTGGTTAATTTGGTTTTTGACTGACGCAAAAGCGCGTCCACTAAAGTGGTTTTTCCATGGTCAACGTGAGCAATAATAGCAATATTTCTGATATTCATTATAAGTATATAATTGTGAATTTAATAATGATATTATTATATAACAAAATTCAAAATTAATCAACCCAGTGCGCTGGTTCATATGATATGATACACCTAGCTCTTCTAAAATTATGAAAGGAAAGTATAATGGAAGCCATATGATAATATACGGCTCAATACTGCCAGGAGCAAGAACTATTGCTTGG
>CAIWKF010000121.1 GCA_903913175.1 Candidatus Staskawiczbacteria bacterium | reverse complement strand
TCTCTAAAAATTACTATAATTACATAATAAAAATTTAATGACAAAAAGATGAAAAATATTTTAAAAAATAGGTTTGTAAATATAGCTTTTTTAGTAATTTGTGCTATATTTTTAAGGTTTTATTTAGAAGGCTTTATTGAAGAAGAAAATGGTTTGTGGCTAAGAATGACAAGCATAATTATTATTCTTACTTTTGGTGGTTTTTTTGTATTAAAGGGCGTAGCTCAAATTATTGAAGAAACCACAGAAATTTTAAGCGAAAGAACTAAAATTGCTTCTGGATTGTTGCAATCTTTAGGAACAGCTTTTCCTGATATGGTTTTAGGAATTGTAGCTGCCATTATTTCTTTAAGTTTAGTCAAAACCGACTATACTTTAGCTATAAATTTTGCTATTATTGCTGCTGCTACCACTTTTGGTTCAAATATATATAATATAGCACATGCAGTTTGGTGTGTTTTTAGACAAAACTTGGCCAACAAAAAAGGGAAAAATGTTTTAATGTTTCCTTTTACAAAAGCTTTTGGGACTGTTATTCCAATGAAAGACCATAAAACAAAACCATCACTCTTAGAAATTGACACTTCTGTTGATATTTTAAATGTTTTGACAATTTTAACAGCTGTGGTGGCTATTTGTATGGTTGTTTTTGGGCAAGTAGCAAATCCCCCAGAAAACACTAAAGGTGATTTATACCAGTTAATAAAACCAGTTGGATATGTGGTTTTAATTTTATGCATTTTTGCGATGTATTTTTTTAGAAAAACAAAAAGAGAACATATTTTAGGAAAAGAAGTAGAAAAAGAAGAAAAATATTATGCAAAAAAAGCAACATGGGTAATTCTATTAACATTATTTATTTCTGGAATTGCCATTTTATTTACCGCCGAAAGCATGGTCAAAGCAGTCCAAAGTTTTTGTGCTATTACTGGCACCCCATTTGTTGTGGCAGGAGTTTTAGCAGGAGTGATTGGTTGTATTGGAGAAATGATTGTGGTGCACAATTTTACTGTAAATCCAAAGGGTAGAATTGGAGATGCGCTTGTAGGCGTAGCTATGGATAATATTGTAACTACCATGGGGGCTAGCATTGTGGCTGTAATGGGTGGTATATTTTTGGGAGGGAATGCTTTGATTTTAATTTTTGTGATAATTTTAGCTTTAAATTCAGTCTTAATTTGGCAAATTTCTAAATTAAAAAGCTATTTTTTAACCACATAAAATATATGAAGAAATTTTATACAAACAAGAGTTTTATTTTTATAATTTTAAGTGTAATAATTATTACAGGGTTTTTTGGTTTTTGGTTTTACAGAGACAAGGTTTTTTCTAAAGAAATTTTAAAATTGGAAATTTTGGGCCCAGATTTAGCTAAAATGGCAGAAGAGGTTGAATACACAATAAAATATAAAAATAATGGGAATTTTGTCTTACAAAACCCAAAACTTATTTTTGAATTGCCAGACAACTCTTTAACTGAAGACAGTAAAAAAAGGTTTGAACAAACCCTAAAAGACATTTATCCTGGAGAAGAAGACTTTGTAAAATTTAAAGGAAGGCTTTTAGGCAAAGATGGCGACTTGAAAGTGGCTCATGCGTGGCTTTCTTATACACCCAAAAATTTAACAGCAAGATATGAATCAGACACTACTTTTACCACAAAAATAGAGGCTATCTCTTTAACCATGGATTTTGATTTGCCTGCGCGAGCAGAAAAGGGCAAGGAAATTCAATATTCTTTAAATTATTTTTCTAATATTGATTATCCTTTAGAAAATTTAAGCATAAAAATTGAACCAGTAGATGGGTTTAGTTTACAAAAAACCGAGCCAGTTTCTTTAGATAATATTGAGTGGAAAATTCCAACACTATTAAAAACACATGGTGGAAGAATTAATATTACAGGAACTGTGACAGCTGACACTGGTAGACAATTAAATTTTTCAGCAAAAATTGGAATGTGGCAAGATGGTCAATTTATGGTTATTAAAGAAAAAGTAAACACAGTTGATGTTATGCAGTCTCAAGTATTTGTTTCACAATTAGTTAACGGGACACAAAATTATGTGGCCAGCCCTGGAGAAAAATTACACTACCAAATATTTTTTAGAAACATTGGATCTTCAGATTTTGATAATTTATTTTTGTTAGTAAAATTTAATAATTTAGCTTTTGATGTTTCACAGGCAAAAGCAACTAGTGGAGAAATAAGGCAACTAGAAAATTCAATTGCTTTTGATTATAAACAAAATTTTCAACTACAACATTTATCTGCTGGAGCAGAGGGGAGCATAG
>CAIWKF010000120.1 GCA_903913175.1 Candidatus Staskawiczbacteria bacterium | reverse complement strand
TTAATCAATAAAACACAGCCAACATTGTCAATTGAAAGAAAATAAAAAACAAAAAAAATCCGGCAAGTATGACATTTCTACTTTGCCGGCAGGTATGACATTTCTATTTAGCCTTTACAAACCAGCGCAGCCTATTGACACGGAATAAAAAATATAATAAGATACTAATACATGATAAATAAAAAAAGAAATATTACCAATAATAAAAGCGGATAAAAGTCTGATTTTTTTATATCAGCACTACCGCTTTGAAAAGCGGTTTTTCTTTTTTGAAAATCAAAAGAAAGTAAATAAATAATTATTTCACAATTAAAAATAAATTTCTATTTTTAATTTTTTGTTTTTATTTGTGAGGTAGTTATGATTTTTTTGGGAGCTAGGAAAGAACGTTGACAATTATCAACCAATTAAATTTTGACGAGGGTCTTGGTTTAATTGGAGTAGGTAAATAATGCATACAAACAAAAATAAGTTCATCAAAAGATACATTAAATCTGTATCTATTTAATAACTTACGCTTTAAAAAAAATTATTCCGATTAACGTTAAAAACTGAATATTTCTGCAAAAATATTTTGAGTTAATCGAAGGATAGGTTATATGCAAATGGTGGATGCCTAGGGAATTTGAGGCTATGAAAGACGTGGCGTGCCTGCGATAAGCTTCGGGGAGGTGGCTAGCAACCTTTGATCCGGAGATTTCTGAATGAGGAAACTCAATTTCGGTCATACGAAATTATCTTAACGTAAGTTAAGAAGCAAACCCGGTGAAGTGAAACATCTCAGTAGCCGGAGGAAAATAAAACAATGTTTTTTACTCTGTAAAAAACGCATTCCCTTAATAGTGGCGAGCGAAAAGGGAACAGTCTAAACCAGTATTTATACTGGTGTTGTAAGGATTTAACGTCGGGGGCATCCTTTACTATTGTTTTACAATGGTGAAGGATTCTACCTGAGGGAGAAACAAGTTAAGAATATTAAAAGAAGCACCCTGGAAAGGGGCACCATAGAGGGTAATAGTCCTGTATTTAAAAATATTTTTATGCTCCTTGTTAAGTTTCTTAAGTACTGTCGGGAATGATAACCTGGCAGGAAGCAGGCCGAACTATCGGCCAAGACTAAATACTCAAATTCACCGATAGTGAACTAGTACCGTGAGGGAAAGGTTAAAAGTAGGCCGTTAAGGCCGGTGAAATAGAACCTGAAACCATTTGCTTACAAAGAGTTGGAGCGGCGTAAACCGCAAGGTTTTGCTGTGACAGCGTGCTTTTTGCAGAACGATCCAACGAGTTTTATTATTCAGCTTGTCTAAGCCCTTATGGGGCGCAGGCGTAGCGAAAGCAAGTGTTAATAGCGCGTTTGCTGAATGATAAAGACCCGAAGCCAGACGAGCTTACCATGAGCAGGATGAACCCTGCGTAACAGCGGGGGGAGGTCCGAACACGTGAGACGTGCAATCCTCTGTGATGACTTGTGGTAAGGAGTGAAAAGCTAATCGAGTCTGGTAATAGCTGGTTCTTCCCGAAACAGCTTTGGGGCTGGCGTCTATGATTGTGAAATTGGGGGTAGAGCACTGAATAGAATTCCTTGGAGTTTCTCCAGGTTTTCTAATCAAACTCCGAATACCAATTTTTTTAACATAGGCAGTAAGACTGCGGGGGCTAAGCTCCGTAGTCAAAAGAGTAACAGCTCAGATCATCGTCTAAGGTCCCTAAATTAAACTAAGTGTTAAGAAGGAAGTGTTTTGCCCTTGACAGGCAGGAAGTTAGCTTAGAGGTAGCTATCTTTTAAAGAGTGTGTAACAACTCACTGTCCAAATTTTTCGCTTTTGCGAAGAATAAGGCGAAATGCGCCGAAGATTTCCGGGGCTAAAGTTTAATACCGAAGACATGGATTTTATTCCCGTTCGCGGGAATAAAGTGGTAGGGAAGCATTCCTAGTGCAGTGAAGCCTGCATGTAAATAACGGTGGAGCGCTAGGAAGAGAGAATGTTGGACTGAGTAACCGCAATCCCGATGAAAGCTCGGGACATCGAAAGTTCAAGGTTTCCTTGGCAATGGTAATCAACCAAGGGTTAGGCGGTCCTAAGGCAAACCCGAAAGGGGTAGTCGATGGACAGTTGGTTAATATTCCAACCCTTGAATACGTTTCTAATAAGTTGCGCAATGTAGTAATTTTGGCGGCTAATCGGATTTCCGTTCTTAGCTCAGACCGCAAGGTGAGAGCCGAGAGAATTTGGTATTTATATCAGAAATCAAAGTGAGCGCGTTGCCTAGAAAAGGCTTATTAGGTTAGGCGTATTCAAACCGTACCGCAAACCGACACAGGTGAACAAGCGTAAGTATGCTAAGATGAACGGGTGAGACCTCGTTAAGGAACTAGGCAAATTAGTGGCCGTAAGTTCGCAATATGGCCTGCCCCAGTTCGCAAGAATTTGGGGCTGCAACAACCGTACTTCTACCGACTGTTTATCAAAAACACAGCTCCCTGCTAAACTCGTAAGAGGATGTATAGGGGGTGATCCCTGACCAGTGCTGGAATGTTAAGCTTGGGGGTCGTATCCGCAAGGGTATGGCTCACTGAGTGAAGCACCAGTGAACGTCGGCGATAACTATAATCGTCCAAAGGTAGCGTAATCCCTTGCCAGGTAAGTTCTGGCCCGCATGAATGGGTTAACGAGTAGAGGACTGTCTCAACGAGGCGCCCGGTGAAAATGCAATACCAGTGAAGATGCTGGTTACCTGCGGCTAGACGGAAAGACCCCGGAAGCTTTACTGTAGTTTGATATTGAGTTTTAATTTTTAATGCGTAGCGTAGTGAGTAGCCTTTGAAGTCATAATCTCGGTTATGGTGGAGGCGCCAATGAAACACTCATCTTTAAAAATTATAATTCTAATTCACTTAAGTGTGATGACAGTGTTAAATGGGCAGTTTAAATGGGGCATTTGCCTCCTAAAAAGTAATGGAGGCGTTTAAAGGTTAGCTAGCTCCGGATGGAAATCGGAGCGATAGGGCAAAGCCAAAAGCTAGCTTTACTGCAAGACGGATATGTCGCGCAGTTGCGAAAGCAGAACTTAGTGAACCGACTTATTTTTATAGAAAATAAGAAGATCATCAGCTAAAAGCTACTCCGGGGATAACAGGCTAGTACTGCCCGAGCGTCCATAGCGACGGCAGTGTTCGGCACCTCGATGTCGGCTCAACACATCCTGGGGGTGAAGCAGCTCCCAAGGGTTTGGCTGTTCGCCAATTAAAGTGTTACGTGAGCTGGGTTCAAACCGTCGTGAGACAGGTTGGTCCCTATCTACCGCAGGCGTTGAGTTTTGAGGAGATTTGTTCCTAGTACGAGAGGACCGGAATGAACTGACCTCTGGTGTACCAGTTGTCCTGCCAAGGGCATTGCTGGGTAGCTAAGTCGGGAATAGATAAGCGCTGAAAGCATATAAGCGCGAAACTAACTCCAAGATGAGAACTCTTAGATTCCCCAAAGATGATGGGGTTGATAGGTTCCAGGTGTAAGAACAGTAATGTTTTAAGCCGAGGAATACTAATAGATCATTTTATCCTTCGATTAACTCAGATTATTTTGAGTGATCAGGAATAACATTTTTACGTAAGTTATCAAAATAGATACAGATTTAATCTATGTTTGTGAACTTATTTTGAATTTAAATTAGATAAATACGCCCGCCATAATTTGTGGCGGGTTTCACCGGAGAATTGAGTTTTCCGGTGGCAATTATACTGAGGTTGTCCCACCTGTTCCCATTCCGAACACAGAAGTGAAATGCCTCAAGGCCGATGATAGTCGCAAGGCGAAAGTAGGTAGTTGCCACCAGAGCACTCAATTTTTTTTACAAAAAAATTGGGATTTTACACAGATTTGCAATGTTTTTTTATTTCTGATACACTTACATTGAAAGGAAAAAATCAGCGGTGAATTTGCATTAAAATTAGCGTAAATTAAGCAAAATTTAAATGAATATATTTTTAAATAATAGTAAAAAAAGAGGCGCTAATGCCAAGGTTTTACTTGGGGGATTGGGGTTTATTATGGTTATTTTTGTTTTAAGTATTTTTAGTACACCAATAAAAAATGCAGTTTATACTGTAAGTTGCCCAATACAAAAGGCATTTTTAGGAGCAGGAGTTAGTAGTTCAGGTTTTTTTGAAACAGTTTTTAGTTCTAGTGGGTTAAAACAAGAAAATGAAAATTTAAAAATTGAAAATCAAAAACTACTCACGCAAATTTCTGGTTTACAAGACGCAAAAGAGCAAAATTTAGCTATAACTGAAATTTTAGGAAACAATCAGCAAAATGATTTTAAATTATTTTTAGCAAATGTTATTGGGCTTGATTCAGAAAAAGACATTATATTAATTGATAAAGGCAAAGATTATGGTTTGACTGAAAATATGTCAATTATAAACTCTCAAAAAGTTTTGTTTGGTAAAATTTCAAAAGTTTATAATAATTTTTCTGAAGTTATGCTTTTGTCCAGTAAAAATAGTATTTTTGATGTAAAAATTCAAAAAGATGACCAAGGTTTGCCCACAGTTTATGGTGTAATAAAGGGTAATGGAAACTTAAATTTTAGCTTAGATTTAGTCCCAACCGAAGCAGAAATTAATTCAGGAGATGTTTTAGCAACCTCTGCTTTAGAAGGAATTTTTCCTAAAGATCTTTTAGTTGGCAAAATTAAAGATAAATTTAAAGATGATTTAAAGCCATTTCAGACAGCTAGTGTTTTGCCATTTTTTGATATTAGAAAAACTGATAAGTTATTTGTAATTACTAATTACAAAAAATAAAGTAGTTGAATTTTACAAAATACATTTTTTTTACAATTATTTTTTATTTTCTAGCTGTTACGCAGTCTAGTTTTTTGGCATATTTTAATGTTTTTGGTTTTGTGCCCAATTTAGTTTTTATTTTATTTTTTTTGCTTACTTTTTTTAATAAAAATAAGAATATGTTTGATAATTTATTTTTCACGGTTTTAGCAGGGTTTTTTTTAGATGTTTTTAATAATTCTTTTTTGGGTAGTTCGATAATTTTGCTTGCAATAATTTATTTTGTTGTTGCTAAATTGCTTAGCAATTTAAAATCTAGTTGTGAGGAATATCCTTTAGCATATTTTATTCCTATTTTTACTATTTCCTTAATTATTTACCAAATATTTTTGGTTTTATTATTATATTTTCAATCTAAAATGCAGGTTTTTAGTTTTTCTTGGTTTTTTATTATTGATTTGATTTATAATTTAATTTTTTCTTTAATTGGTTATTATATTTTAAAAAAATATTTGGCAAAAATGACCGTCAATTATCTTTAAATATTTAAATGTCCATATTTAAAAAATACAAAGTTAAAAGTTTTATTGGTGGGAATATAGAGCCTCATGAGGTTTTTTTAGATAAACTTGCTCATAACAAAGAGGATGAGTGGGGAATTACTGAAAAAAAGTTTGAAGTGGCTTTAAAACCGCAAATTTTTTATATTTTTTTCATTGTTTTTTTATTATGCGCACTGGCTCTTTTTTCTAGAGCTTTTTCGTTTCAGGTTTTACAGGGCAAGAATTTGTATAGTCAAGCTAATAGAAATAAAGGAGGACTTGCTCTAATCAAATCGGAACGAGGAATTATTTACGATAAAAATATGCAAAAATTGGTTGTAAATTCCCCAGCGTATGATTTTGTATGTGATAAAATAAATTTTCCAAGTTCTTCTGAGGAAATAATTAGTGAAATTAATGATATAGCTATTGTTACTGGAAGGAACCCAGAAGAACTAAAAAAGCTTTTTGAAAGCTCAGAAGACTCTTTGGTTTTAGTGTATAAGAACATTTCACATGAAATGCTTTTAATTTTGTCTTCTCGAATAAATGATTTTAAAGGCTGTTTTATTGAGAAAAATACAGCTCGTGAATATGTTTTTGGTCAATCTTTTTCACATTTATTGGGCTATATAAGTAAAATTGATAAAAAAGAATTTCAAAGTTTTGAAGGGTATGGCATTAATGATTATGTAGGAAAATCTGGTATTGAAAAATCTTATGAAGGGGCTTTAAGAGGGACTCCAGGAATTGTAAAAATAGAAAAAAATGCTACTGGATTTGAAAGGGGATTAAGCATTTTAAGTGAACCGGAGCCTGGAGGAAATTTAGTTTTGAATATTGATGCTGATTTACAAAAAAAACTTTATGAGGAACTAGAAAAAAGTATTACAAATATTGGATCTAAAAAAGGTGCAGCTGTTGCAATAAATCCCAGCACTGGAGCGGTTTTAGCTTTAGTATCTTATCCATCTTATGATGATAATCTTTTTGCAAAAGGAATTTCACAAACAGATTTTGATTTTATTCAAAATAATCCCGACCAGCCAATGTTTAACCGTGCAGTATCTGCTCAATATCCAACTGGTTCTACAATAAAACCATTTGAAGCAGCAGCAGCTTTACAAGAAAAAACAATTTCACCAAATAAAAAAATTTATGATCCAGGATATATAGAGGTTCGCAGTAAATACGATTCAACTGTAGTTTATAGATTTGGCGGAGTAATTCCACATGGATGGGTGGCTATGCGCGACGCTATTGCAGTTTCTTCAAATATATATTTTTATACAGTTGGTGGTGGTTATGGTGACCAGCAAGGGCTTGGGCCAACCCGCATAAAAAAGTATTTATCATTGTTTGGCTGGGGTGAAAAAACCGGCGTTGATTTGCCTGGAGAATTTAAGGGTTTTATTCCAAGCCCTGAATGGAAAAAACAAACTAAAAATGAATCTTGGTGGGATGGCGATACCTATAACTTGTCTATTGGGCAGTCTGATTTACAAGTAACTCCTCTTCAGTTGGCTTCTGCTTATTGCGTTATTGCTAATAATGGAACTTTATATAAACCACAAATTGTACAAAAAATTGTTGATGCTTCAGCAAGTTCTTTGGCAGGAAAATCTTTTCCAAGAATTATTTCAGAATTTAAGCCAGAAATTATAAGACAAAATTTTATTGATTCTGCATATTTACAAATTGTTAGAGAAGGAATGCGTCTTGGGGTAACCAGTTCTTTAGGCTCTTCTTTTATGTTAAACGATTTACCTGTGGCCGTGGCTTCAAAAACTGGAACTGCTGAAATACCAGAGGCTGGGCATTATAATACATGGACTGCTGTTTATGGACCTTATGAAAATCCTAATATAGTTTTAGTGGTTACCATTGAAGATGTGCAGGGTTTGCGTGCTTCAACTTTACCTGTTGCAAAAGAAGTTTTAAGATGGTATTTTTCACGTTAATTTTAAAATTCACCTGTAGACTAGATTAAAATTTGACTGTGCTCTTTTGTTGTGCAATAATATAAATGTGTTGTAGAATTTTTTTTGGAGGAAACATGAAACATAAAAAAAAGAAGAAGCCTCGTAAAAAAGATTCAAAAAAAGTAAAGTCTCCGTGCGCTAAGGGTAGCGCAACATGGCTTGAACAATTAGTTTCAGTTGAGAAAAAAGTTGAAGAACAAGAAGTTTTTCATAGGTAGGCGACACTCGTTGCATGGAGTTATTAGCCTTTAAACGCAGGATGTGTTTAGGGCTTTTTTTTATATTGATTTATAATAGTTTTAGGAGTAAGATTAAATATATAACTTTAAATTGAAAAATTATGTCAACAATTGAAGAATTAAAAAATGTAAGATTAGAAAAATTAAAATCTTTAGAAAAAGCTGGAGTTTTGGCGTATCCAGCAAAAACCAAAAAAACTCATAGAATTTGTGAGGCTTTAGAAAATTTTGAGGAATTGTCTAAGCCAAATAAAGATAATGATTTACAGGAGATAGTTTTGGCTGGCAGAATTATGGCTCAGCGCGGTCATGGAGGAGCAACATTTTTAGATATTTTTGATGGTTCTGACACTATAACCCCTGGATCTGGCAAAATACAGGCTATTATTAAAGAAGATAAAATTGGGGAAAATAGCTACAAATTTTTTGTAGATCATTTTGATATTGCAGATTTTATAGAAGTAAGGGGTACTTTATTTATAACTAAAAGAGGTGAAAAAACTATAGAAGTCACTGATTACAAAATGCTTTCTAAAGCGCTTTTACCGTTACCAGAAAAATGGCACGGCCTGCAAGATGTAGAAGAAAAATTAAGAAAAAGATATTTGGATATTTTATTTAATCCAGAAGTAAAAGAAATGGTTAAAAAACGAAGTATTTTTTGGAACTCTATCAGAGAATTTTTAATTGAAAGAAAGTTTATTGAAGTTGAAACCCCAGTATTGGAAACTACTCCGGGTGGTGCAGATGCCAGACCATTTATTTCTCACCATAATGCTTTAGATATTGATGTTGATCTAAGAATTTCTGTTGGAGAGCTTTGGCAGAAAAAATTAATGGTAGCTGGTTTTGAAAAAACTTTTGAAATTGGAAGAATTTTTAGAAATGAAGGCATGGACGCCGAACACTTGCAAGATTACACTGCAATGGAATGTTACCAAGCTTATGCTGATTATGAATATGGAATGAAGTTTACAGAAGAAATATGCAAATATATTGCCAAAAAAACTTTTGGAACTTTAAAATTTAAAATAAAAGGTTTTGATGTGGATTTGGGAGCAAAATGGGAAAAATATGATTACGCTTCAACGATTGCAAAATATACTGGAGTAAATATAGAAGAAGCCAGTTTGCCAGAAATGGAAAAGGCTTTGCAAAAACTTAAAATAGATTATGACAAAAATGGCTTTAATGCCACAAGAGCTATTGATAACCTTTGGAAATATTGCAGAAAAAATATTGCTGGCCCAGGATTTTTAATAAATGTGCCGGTAATTATGGAACCTTTGGCAAAAAGAATGCCTGCTCGCGCAGGCGAGGAGAAAAGCGATAGGGTGCAAAGATTTCAACTAATTTTAGCTGGCTCGGAATTAGCAAAAGGATTTTCTGAATTAAATGACCCAATAGACCAAGCCGAAAGATTTACAGAACAACAAAAATTAAGAGACACTGGCGACGAAGAAGCTCAAAGATTTGATAAAGATTACGTAGAAGCCATGGAATATGGAATGCCCCCAACCTTCGGTTTAGGAATTTCCGAAAGATTATTCAGCTTTTTAATGGACAAACCAATGCGAGAATGCCAAATTTTCCCTCTCATGCGCCCAAAAAATTAATTTGAAAACAATATGGAGAAAATACTTATTACAAATATTGCAAAATATGTAGGGAGTGAAATAGAACTTGATGGCTGGGTGGCAAATTTCAGATCTTCGGGAAAGATTGGTTTTTGGCAAATAAGAGATGGCTCAGATTTTTGCCAGGCGATTTTAGATGTAAAAGTTTTGTCAAACGAAAAATGGGAAGAGGCGCAAAAAGTGACTTTAGAAAGTTCGGTAAAAATAATTGGAACTGTGGCTAAACACCCAAAAAAAGAAGAATATGAATTGCAGGTAAAAGATTTTGAGTTTTATCAAATTGCAGCGGATTACCCAATTGCTAAAAAAGATCACGGTCCAGATTTTTTGCTAGACAATAGGCATTTATGGTTGCGCTCCAGTCATCAATGGGCAATTCAAAGAATTCGCAATACTTTAATATTGGCCACTTACGAATATTTTAACCAAAACAATTTTATAAAAATAGATTCTCCAATTTTAACTCCAAGTGCTTGCGAGGGTACCACTGAATTATTTGAGCTGGAATATTTTGGTGATAAGGCTTATTTAAGTCAGTCTGGCCAGTTATATTTAGAAGCTGCTATTTTTGCTCACGGTAAGGTGTTTGATTTTGGGCCGGTATTCCGCGCAGAAAAATCTAAAACCCGTAGGCACTTAACAGAATTTTGGATGATGGACGCAGAAATGGCATTTGCAGATTTAGCAGAAAATATGCGCGTGCAAGAAGAGTTGGTGCGCTACATGGTAAAAAGTATTTTAGAAAAAAACCAGCAAGAACTTTTAATTTTAGAAAGAAATGTAAAACCTTTAGAAAATATTTTAAAACCATTTTACAAAATTACTCATGCTGAGGCTGTAAAGAAATTACAAGAATTGGGAAGCGACATAAAAGTGGGGGATGATTTGGGTGCAGATGATGAAACTATTTTAACCAAGCAATTTGATAATCCAATTTTTGTTACACATTATCCAAAAGAAGTAAAAGCTTTTTATATGAAGCGCGATCTAGAAGATGATTCTCATGTTTTGTGTGCAGATTTGTTGGCCCCAGAAGGTTATGGAGAAATTATTGGAGGCAGTCAAAGAGAAGATAATTATGATGCACTTTTAGAAAGAATTAAAGAACATAATTTGCCAGAGTCTGCATTTTCTTGGTATTTGGATTTGCGAAAATATGGTTCAGTTCCTCATGCAGGATTTGGTTTTGGGCTTGAAAGAATTACAGCTTGGGTGTGCGGAATTGCACACATTCGCGAAACAATTCCATTTCCACGAACAATAAACCGCCTAAATCCGTAATTCGCTTGCCAAATCAAATTTTTCTGCGCGCCACGGCCTCTCTACGGGGCACCCGCGTGCTCGAAAAATTTATTTGGCTCGCTAGTAAAATTAATCATGAAAGCAAAAATGGTTTTAGTTTTTGGCACATTTGATGGATTGCATAAAGGGCATTTGAATTTGCTTATGCAAGCCCGAAAGCTTGGTTGTTATTTGGTAGCTGTGGTGGCGCGCGACATTACAGTAAAAAAAGTTAAAGGGAATTTGCCAAAATTTTCAGAACAAGAAAGATTAAAAGAATTACAGAAGGTAGAAATTGTAAACGAAGTTAGATTGGGAAATAGAGGAAATGATCCTTATAAAATTATTGAGGAAATTAAACCAGATATTATTTGTTTGGGTTATGATCAAATTGCGTTTATTAATAATTTGGAAAAAGAAATAGAAAAGTTCCTGCCTGCCGGTAGGCAGGTAAAATTGAAAATAGAAATAGTCCGCCTTAAACCC
>CAIWKF010000119.1 GCA_903913175.1 Candidatus Staskawiczbacteria bacterium | reverse complement strand
CATTATTTTTTATGGCAGTAAATGCCTAATCAATTATTTTAATAAAAATAAATTCTGGCCGTTGCTTTTAAAAACTATATCACCTAATTGATCTGTGCGAAGAATTTTTGCACCAATATTTTTTAAACGCAAAATTGCTTCTGGCGTTGGGTGACCATAAGTGTTTTTACCAACTTCAATAACTGCCGCACTTGGCTTAACGCTTTCTAAAAAAATATCAGTAGTAGAATATTTTGAACCATGGTGTGCTACTTTTAAAACATCAGATTTTAGTGATAAAATCGGGGGGTGTCCGACATCCCCCGAAAATTTTGCAATTAAATCTGCCTCTGCTTTAGCATCTATGTCACCAGTAAATAAAAAACTATTTTTACCATAAATTAATTTTGCAACAACTGAAGTGTCATTACTGCTACTACCTGCATCGCGACCAAATAAATTTTCTTTTGGATTTAAAATATCAATTAATAAATTTCCCACTTTAATTTCTTGTTCAACTTGTGCAGTAATTATTTTAGCACCCATTTTTTGTTGTTTTATTAAAACCTTAAGCCATTCTAAATATTCTGCATCTTGTTTTTTAACTCCACTCCACACAATATAATTTACTTTATATCTTTTTAAAACTTCTATTAAGCCTTGCATATGATCTTTTTCTGGATGACTTAAAATTACCAAATCTAAAGACTTATCCCAAAAAGGCATTTGTTTGGCAATTTTGCCAAGCACAGTAGAATCTGGACCGCCATCAATTAAAATTTGATGGTTTTGCGGCGTAACCACAAAAGCCGAATCACCCTGACCAACATTTAAAAAATTTACTTTTAGTTCACTATTTTTATATAAATAAAAAACTTCTTTCCAAACAAAAAAATTAAAACATATTAAAAATATAATTCCAAAATAAAACCATTTCGTATTTTTTTCCAAAAAATTCATTTACTTATTTTACCAAAATTATTAAAACTAAACAAAAACACCGAGGCTCGGTGTTTTATTTTCCAAACTATTTTTTTAAACCTAATATTCTAAACATTTTTGTTCCGCATTTTATACAAATTCCTGTCATGGCTGATCTTTTCTTACCCCCCTTACCATTCATTGAAACTTCTTTTTCACCTTTCATTGTGCTTTTTGCTTTACATTTTACGCAATATGCTTCTGTTGCCATTTTTACTAGGGTTTAGAGTTTATGGTTTAGGGTTTAGCTGATTACTATACCCTAGACGCTAGACGCTAGACGCTTCTTTTTTATTCCACCTTTATATTATCCTATTACCCAGCCGCCGTCAACTACCATTACAGAACCAGTCATATAAGAAGATTCATCACTAGCTAAAAACAAAACTGCATTTGAAATTTCTTGAGGCAAGCCTTGCCTTTTTAAAGTAATTGGCAAAAACATTTAGTGTTACTGTCCAACAAGTTTATAACAAATGCCTTTCGCCAAAGCATATAAATCATGACAGTTCTGCATGCATGTATCCTTCGCAGTATTACTAATAAAGATGTATTGTATACAATGCATAGAACATTCAAAATCATAGGCTCTTGCCTGATTTAAACAGCCGTTTACGACCATCCATTTTATCGATGCACTCATCATATTCTGCATTCCGCCACTAGAATTAGTAGCTGGTACGCTACTAGGGTTATTAGCTGCTCCGCTACTAGAGTTATAAGAATTATAAACTGCTGACGTAAGATTAGAATTAAAAGATATGTTGACTTTATCTTTATAATAAAGATGCATTAAATGATTAGCTATCAGAAATATCACAAGAAAAGTTACTAAAAATCCAAAAATAATATATAATTTTTTCATAATAAATATTGTTTGCAAATAACTTATAAACATTTCACAAATCTAATTTCCGACCTTTATTTATGTTTTACACCAACCCCCTTTTTTTTACACTAATTTTAGGTTTAGCCTGCTACCCAGCCGCCGTCAACTACCATTACAGAGCCAGTCATATAAGAAGATTCATCGCTGGCTAAAAACAAAACTGCATTTGAAATTTCTTGAGGCAATCCTTGTCTTTTCAATGGAATTGGAAGTAACATGGCCTTTCTTTGTTCTTCTGTCATACTTGTGCTAGAAGCCCCAGGAGTATCAATGGCGCCAGGATTTATATCATTTACACGAATTCCAAGTGGAGCTAATTCCAAAGCCAAAGCTCTGGTCATGGCCATTATACCGCCTTTTGAAGCGCAATAATGTGCAAGTCCTGCAAACCCTTTTAAAGCTGCAATTGAAGAAATATTTATTATAGAGGCACGCTGACCTTTTTCATTTATTTCATTTTTTTGCATTTCTTTGGCACAGGCCTGAGACATTAAAAAATATCCTTTTAAGTTTACATCAATTACTTTTTCAAAATCTTGTTCCTTCATTTCTAAAAATGGTTGGAATGGAAATATACCTGCATTATTAACTAAAATATCAATTTTGCCAAACTCTTCTAAGGTTACTTTTACTAAATTATCTACATCAGTTTTTAAACTAATATTACATTTTACTGCAATTGCCTGACCTTTTAATTTTTTAATTTCTTCTACTACTAATTGGCATTCATTTTCTAAAATATCTGAAACCACTACTTTTGCTCCCGCTTGCGCCAATGTTAAAGCATGAGTCCTGCCCATTCCACGCCCTGCCCCAGTAACAATAGCTACCTTACCTTTTAAATCTAAAAACTTTTTTGTTGTTTTATTAAATCCAAACATAAATTTTAAATTAAGTTAATTATATTTATTTTATTATAGCATTTACCAAATTTCTTGTCACTTGGTCAAAAATGCCAGTAGATTTTAAACTGTTAAAGCTTTGAAATTTCTTTAGTGCGTTTTTAGTACCGCTTCCAAATTTTGTGGTTTCATTATTAAGTGAACCCAAGCCACTTAAAGTAACTGGGAAATTATGAGTATTTAAAAATTGTTGTAGTTTTTTAACTTCTAAGTCTGTGTCATTAATTTTAAGTGTTTTGGTAAATTGCCAGTTTAGATTTAGTGTTTCTGGGGTGCTGGTGCCGGGAAGATTTATTGTACTTAATTTTTGGGTAATTAATTCTTGAATTTGTTTTTTTAAACTTTCAATTATTACTAATAAATTTTGTATTTCTGCAGAGCTTTCTGGCTCTGGTGTTTTGATTGGCTTATTAAAAGATTGCGTGGCGTTGCCACCAGAAGAAACAACTGGTGTTGTGTTACTGCCGTAAAGGTAACTGCTTGATACTTTGTAATTTACTTGAGCGCAGGAGTTTGTAGTTTCACAATTAAAAACTATCCAGCCTATTTTGGATCCATAAGCATAGCCAGAAAAGTTTCCACTTGCGTCAATTGATACTCCTGTGGTTTCTTGAGGGTTAAAGTCAATCCATCCTGCGTTTTCTGAATATGCATAACCTGATAAATTACCTTGACCATCATTTGATACTCTAAAACTTACAGTTGCACAAGAATTATCATTAATACAATGTAAAGATATCCAACCAATTTTGGGGCTATATACATAGCCTGTTATTTCTGTGTCTGTTATTTGTACATTACCTTGTGTTGTACCAAAATCAATCCAACCTATGTTTTCTGACCAAGCATAACGATTGGTAGAGCTTATGGTTCCTGCAGAAGCTAAAGTCAGAGTTGGGAAGAAAAATAGGCAAGATATTATTAAAAGTGTTTTAAAGTAAAGTTTCATAAGTTTTAATTAAAATCTTTTTAATTTTTAAAAACTATTTAACGAACGCAACGAACGTTATAACCACTAGTTTTACCGTTATCACTTATACTAGGACTATTAAAATAAACATCAAAAGCACCAGCAGGACCAGCTGGGTGAGTAGTAGAAGACCAATAAGCATTACCAGTGGCTGGAAAATAAGTTTTATTTATATATGGAGCTCCTTGACCTGTAGTTAAAACTACCAAAGTAAATAATTCTCTTAGATTTGGTAAACGCCAGTCAATATATAAATTACCGTCATGACCAGTGCAATCACCTTCTGTGGTTTTATCTCCTTGGTAAGTGCCATCATTACAAAGCTTAATATTTTCACAATAATCAATGGCCTCGGTAACGCCTCCTGCTGTTTTCCAAGCTAAAGATGTGACTGCTCCTGTAGTACAAGTACTTCCAGATAATCCAGCTGTACATTTATTCCACATTAAGCCAGTATTAGCATCTATGACTGCAACTTTTATTGAATTAATTGTTACATCTGAATAACTTAAAGCTGAACCAGATTTATAATAACCATCTTCACAAGTGCCAGTACCACCATCACTACAAGTTCGTGATGTTCCATAAATATCAGTTTGATCTGTAGCTGGTGGAGGGGTTACATATAACCCCGTTACTCCAAAAATAGATGTGGACTTTTTGATATTAGCGGCAATTAAGTTTGTATCACTAGCTGTAGCGGTTTTACTTCCTGAGTAGTAACCATCGGGAATAGTAATTGCAAGAGTGCCGTTTGAACCTGTGATACTGTTGTTTGAAGCAATGTTTCCTGTAAGTTCTACTCCATCTACCCAAGCCTTTTTACCTGTAAGAATATCAGTAGATGCTGCACTGCCACTTGATGTGTCTACAACATTACTATTGCCGTCTACGCCAAATATATTGATTCCACTTTTAATGTTTCCTGAAAGTAAGTTTGTGTCACTGGCTGTAGCGGTTTTGCTTCCTGAGTAGTAACCATCGGGAATAGTAATTGCAAGAGTGCCGTTTGAACCTGTGATACTGTCGCTAGAGGTTATGCTTCCTGTAACTCCACAGTAAGTGGCTGTGCTTAGCATTTTGCTTGCGTCAATGGTTAAAGCTCCTGTTTTTGTATTCCAATCTGATTGACTGGCTCCAAAGAATGTTTTGGTACTACAAACATCTGTGGTAATAGCTGTACCTCCACTTGGCACCAAGGTGCCTGCTACTCCAAGGTAACTTGTTTGCAGTTTTACTGTGCTAGGTATTATGCTTGGAATTGAAGTATAAACATCTTCCAATGTGTATTGGCTTGAGCTGGGTTGACTTGTTGGGTTTAGTGAAAAGTTTCCTGAAGTTGCTGTGGCATTGGTGGTTAATCTGGTGTAAATATCTTGCAAGGTATAACCTGTGGCTTGGGGTAAGGCCAAGGGGCTTAAACTGCCAGCTTTAACAATTGTGACAGTTAATACTGTGGAAATTAAAACAACTAAAATACTATAGATTATGTTTTTAAATATTGCTTGCATAATTGTTTTCTAAATTAATGAATATTAAATAGTAAAT
>CAIWKF010000118.1 GCA_903913175.1 Candidatus Staskawiczbacteria bacterium | reverse complement strand
TAATTTAAAAATAGCAGACAAAATTATTAAATTTTTATTTTTTTTAAATAAACTATTTTTTAGTGTGAATTTACATTGCTTTGCTAAAAATTTTTTTGTTTTTAAAGTTTTTGTATCAAAACACTCAACTTCAAGCAAATTATCTGATATTCGTTTGCCAAATGCCTGTGCATTACCATAAATAGCGCCACCAATAGTTCCAGGAATTCCCGCTCCCCAATCAAGACCAGCAAGCGAATTTAAAGAAGAAAATCCAACCAATGTTCCAAAGCTAGTACCAGCCTGAGAAAAAATTTTATTTTCACCTAGCAATTTAAATCCTAAAACCTGAAACTTTATAACTAATCCATTAAACCCTTTGTCAGAAACCAAAAGATTGCTTCCTCCACCTAAAACAAAAATGTCTAGTTTGTTTTTTTTTGCTAAAATAACTGCTTTTTTAAGTGCCTCTTTATCCTTAACAATTAAAAAATATTTGGCTGGTCCGCCAATTTTAAAGGTTGTGAATTCAGATAATAAAACATTTTCTTTTACATCTAAAAACTCTTTTTTTAGTTCTTTAAATATTTCTTTTTTAACTGTCATTGTTATACAATTTATTAAAAACCCAAACCACCCATCATTGGCCCCATTATTTTAGCCAATTTATTTTGAATTTCATTTTTAGCTTCGTTTAAGCATTGTTTTAAAGCAGTTTCTTGTTCTTCAATATTTAAATCTTTATTTAACTTTACTTCTTCCACCTCCATATTTCCATTCATGGTTACAATTACTCCCCTTTTTTCAATGGTTATAATTTCTTTTTTAAATGCATCTTGCATTTTTTTTAACTCGTGAATTTTTTTTAATTGATCAAACATGATTTTAGAGTAAAGCGAGAAAATCACGTCATAATTTTTAGCTAATATAATAATCTTTGTGCTGAAAATTAGGACGCTTTCACTTATCTTTTAATAATAATATTTTTATACTAAATCTCAAATAACTCGCCCATAACTGGAGTTTTAATATTTATATTTGGAAATTTTTCATTTACCAAACTTTTAAATGCTTCCAGTTGTTTTATTTCGCCATGCACTAAAAATAAATTTTTAAGATTCAAAGCTTTACCCACAAATTTTAACAAATCATTTTGATCTGCATGAGCTGACAATTCATTTAAAGTAAACACTTTGGCTTTAACTGCAAAAAGTTGATCGTAAATTTTAACATATTCTGCACCCTCCAGAATTTTTCTTCCCAAAGTATTTTCTGCTTGATAACCAGTAATCAAAATTACATTATTAGAATTTGAAATATTATTTTTTAAGTGATGCAAAATTCTTCCACCTTCACACATGCCACTCCCCGCAATAATTATACATGGCCCACTGGTATCATTTATGGCTTTTGATGCATCAGTTGATTGTGTATAAATTATGTTTGCAGCTGAAAAAGCTGACTCTTTTTTATTTCCAAAATCTTGCCAAAATTCATTATCAAAGTTCTCTGTATGATTTAAAAATACTTGCGTAATTTTATTAGCCAAGGGGCTGTCAATATAAATTGGTAAAACTGGAATTAATTTTTCATCGCAAAGCTTATGTAAAATATAAATAATTTCCTGAGTTCTTTCTAAAGAAAATGCTGGAACAATTATTTTACTTTTATTTACAATTGCATTATTAATTATTTCTACCAGTTTTTCTTGCAAATTTTCTATGGGTTTATGAAGCCTGTCTCCATAAGTGCATTCTAATAGTAAAGAATCAATATTCTCTGTAATGGTTTCAGGAGATTTTAAAATTGGTAAAAACTCTCTACCTAAATCTCCAGAAAAAACCAAGGTTTTTGTTTCCGTGCCTTCTTTAACTTCAAGTAAAATCATAGCAGAACCCAAAACATGACCTGCATCATAAAATTTAAATCTTATGCTTTCATTTAAAACTGTCCATTTTTGACTTTTGTTAAAATATTGAATTTTTTCAAACTGACTAATAATTTGCGCCACATTTTCCCTGGTGTAAATTGGTGTTATAGCGCTTTGACCCTTGAGTAAATGGTTGTTTAAATAATCTGCATCTTGCTCTTGTAAGCCAGCAGAATCTTCCAAAATAAATTGCGTAATTTCTGCGGTTTCTGCAGTACAGTAAATAAGACCAGTAAAACCATTTTTTGCCAAAACCGGCAAAGTTCCACAATGGTCTAAATGTGCATGTGATAAAATAACTGCGTCAATTTCTTTAGCTAAAAATGGTAAATTTTGGTTTAATTCATTTGCAGTTTTTCTTTTGCCTTGATACAAACCACAATCCAAAAGTAATTTATAATTCCCCACTTCTAGCAAATGTTTTGACCCAGTCACATTTTGCGCAGCCCCAAAAAAAGTAATTTTCATATTTAATAAAAGTTTAGATGTCTAAAGCTTTAACAGATTTGGCGTGAGTTTGAATAAATTTCTTTCTTGGTTCTACTTCTTCGCCCATTAAAACATCAAAAGTTTTATCTGCTTCATGTGATTCATCTACCACTACTTTAAGTAAAATTCTATTTTCTGGGTTCATGGTTGTATCCCAAAGTTGCTCGGCGTTCATTTCTCCTAAACCTTTATATCTTTGCAAGGAAATTCCTGTAGCTTTTCCAATTTCTTTAACAATTTTATCTTTTTCTTCTTCAGAGTATGCATATCTTTGGGTTTTACCAGATTGAATTTTATACAATGGTGGCTGAGCAATATAAATATAACCAGCTTCTACAATTGGCTTAAAATACCTATAAAATAAAGTTAAAAGTAAAGTTCTTATATGAGCTCCGTCCACATCAGCGTCGGTCATAATAATAATTCTATGATATCGTAATTTTTCAATATTAAAATCCTCGGCAACTGCAGCCCCTAAAGCAATAATCAAAGCTTTAATTTCTTTTGACTCAAGCATTTTGTCCAGCCTTGCTCTTTCTACATTTAAAATTTTTCCACGCAAAGGTAAAATTGCTTGAAATTTTCTATCGCGTGCCATTTTAGCACTACCTCCAGCAGAATCTCCCTCAACAATATATAATTCTGATTCTTCTGGTTTACGGCTCAAACAATCTGCCAATTTTCCAGGCAAAGCCAATCCTTCTAAAATTCCTTTACGCAAAACCGTTTGTCTTGCAGCTTTAGCAGCTAACCTGGCTTTAGTTGCCAGCAAACAGTTTTCAATTATTGATTTAGCATCCGAAGGATATCTTTCTAAAAAATCAGCCAAACCCTCCATAGTAGCTGCTTCAACTGCTGCCTTTGCTTCAGGGTTTCCTAACTTAGCTTTTGTTTGACCTTCAAACTGTGGAGTTCTAATTTTTACAGAAACAACCGCAGTCATGCCTTCTCTAACATCATCTCCAGTAAAGTTTTCATCTTTTTCTTTTAAAAAACCTTCTTTCCTAGCATAGTCGTTTAAAGATCTTGTTAATGCAGATCTAAAACCAGAAATATGCGTTCCTCCTTCTGGCGTATAAATATTATTTGCAAAAGATTCTTCAGCACACTCCATTTCCTGAGTATATTGAAATGATGCCTCAACATAAATGTTATCTTTTGTTGTAGAAATTGAAAATATATTATCGTGCCGAGCATTATTTCCAGAAACTAAATATTTTACATAACTTTTAATACCACCTTCAAAATAAAATGTGTAACTTGATTCTTCTCCTTTTTTCCTTTGATCATTAAAAATAATCTTTACTCCTTTTGTTAAATAAGCTTGCTGACGCAAATAATTTAGTATTTTTTTAGAATCATATTTTATTTCAGCAAATATTTCA
The DNA here is from genome assembly GCA_903913175.1 of Candidatus Staskawiczbacteria bacterium. Classification (GTDB taxonomy): domain Bacteria; phylum Patescibacteriota; class Minisyncoccia; order Minisyncoccales; family Staskawiczbacteraceae; genus XYB1-FULL-32-11. The sequence goes on along the minus strand of CAIWKF010000118.1, from coordinate 787 downwards.
GGATCTGCATCAAAGGTTTGAGTGGTTCCGGTTTTTTTAGTATCGCCAACTTTTTTGACATTGGCTTTAGGTACCCCTCTAAAGTATTCTTGTTGATAAATTCCTCCATCTCTTTTTACCTCAGCTATCATGTATGTAGACAAGGCGCATACCACAGAAATACCCACGCCATGCAAACCTCCCGACACTTTATAAGCTTCTCCACCAAATTTTCCTCCAGCATGCAAAGTTGTCAAAACTGTTTCCAAGGTAGATTTACCTGTATCAGGATGTTTTTCAACTGGAATACCTCTGCCATCATCGGAAATACTTACTCTATTATTTGGAAGCAAATTTACTTCCACAATTTTTGCATATCCTGCTATAGCTTCATCTAAACAATTATTAACAACCTCCCAAATTAAATGATGCAAGCCATCCAATCCTGTGCCTCCTATATACATACCAGGTCTAAGTCTTACTGGCTCCAAACCCTTAAGTACCATGATATCTTTTGCTCCATATTCACCCTCTTTTCTACTTTTTTGAGCCACATCTGCCCCAATTTCTGGTATAAAACTAACCTCTGTTTCAGCTTTAATTTCAGATTTTATTTCTATTTTCTCTTTTTTTGCTAAAATTTTATCTTCAGCCAATTTTTCTACTTTAACTTTTGTTTTTCTATCATGGTCTACAGATTTTTTTTCAGCTTTAATAGCCATGCGTTTTTCAAGTTTTTCTTTTTTACCCATATCGCTATGCAAAGCATTGCGAGCAGGTTTTTTTGGCTCTTCGTCTTTTGATTTTA
>CAIWKF010000117.1 GCA_903913175.1 Candidatus Staskawiczbacteria bacterium | reverse complement strand
TGCCAAATTGTCAAAAGAGAAGGCAGGCTTTATGTTATTTGTAAAAAAAATCCAAAACATAAACAAAGACAAGGAAACTAAAACCCGCTGATAAGTCGCTGATATATTCGCCGATTTAACGCTGATTCAGCGTAAATTCAGCGTATTAATTAGTGTTAGTTCAGCTTATAATTATGCCAAGAATTGCGGGAGTAAACATCCCAGAAAGTAAAAGAATAGAAATTGCTTTAACCTATATTTATGGAATAGGTAATGTTTTAAGTAAGAAAATTTTAAAAGAAGTTGGCATAGATGGAAATAAAAAAGCAGTTGAATTAAGCCAGAAAGAAATTAATGATTTAAGAGAATTTATTGAAAAAAATTATAAAATTGAAGGAGATTTAAGAAGGCAGGTAATGATAAATATCAAAAGATTGAAAGATATTGGTGCATGGCGTGGACACAGACATTCTAAAGGGCTTACAACTAGAGGTCAAAGAACAAAGACTAATTCAAGAACAGTAAGGGGTAATGTAAGAAAAACAATTGGATCAGGCAGAAAGCCAACAGCTATTAAATAACTAAAATAAATTATATGGGAAAAAAACAAATTACAGAGGAAAATCAAGAAGATGCAATAAAAGAAAACAAGGCAGTAGAAGCTGCGGTTTCTAAAGAGACAAAAGTAAAAGTGTCTCAAAGGTTTTATGAAGGAAAAGTTTATGTGTCATCTTCATATAATAATACAATAATTACTCTTACTAGTATGCAAGGACAAGTTTTGGGTTGGAAGTCAGCTGGATCAGTTGGATTTAAAGGAGCTAAAAAAGCAACATCATTTGCAGCTTCAAGAGTGGCAGAATCTATAGCAAATATTTGTAAAAAGATTGGAGTTGAAAAGGTAAGTGTTTTAATTTCAGGAATTGGTTCTGGTAGAGAGTCTTCTGTAAGAACACTAGTAAACCAAGGAATAAATGTAGTTTCAATTAAAGATATAACTCCTGTTCCACACAATGGATGCAGGCCAAGAAAAGTAAGAAGAGTATAATTATTCTAATAAAAATTATGTTACAAGATCAATGTAAAATTTGTAGAAGGGCCGGACAAAAACTCTTTTTAAAAGGAGATCGTTGTTTGTCTCCTAAATGTGCTATATTAAAAAGAAACACTCCACCTGGACCAGTAAGAAAAAGAAGAGGAGGGGCAGCTTCTGAATATAAAAAATCATTACAAGAAAAGCAAGCTTTAAAAAAGTGGTATGGTTTAGGTGAAAAACAATTTAAAAGATATGTTAAAGAAGCTTTATCTAAAATGGGTAAAGTAAATGATGTTTCAGCTGAACTAGTAAAAAGACTAGAAACTAGATTAGATAATGTAGTTTATAGATTAGGTTTTGCAGAATCGCGTTCTTCAGCACGACAGCTTGTTGTTCATGGACATTTTTTAGTAAATGGAAAGCCAGTTAATATTCCATCTTTTATATTTAAAAAAGGAGATGTTGTTTCATTCAAAGAATCTAAAAAGAAAAAACCATTATTCAAAAATATAACAGAATTGATAAAGAAAAAACAACCGCCAGTATGGTTACATTTTAATAAAGATAAATTTGAAGGAAAAAGTATTGGCGAACCAACCTTATTAGAAGTTAATTTGCCAGTAGAGATTTCATTAATTTTTGAATTTTATTCACGATAATAATTAGTAATATAAACACTAGATTTGAGCATTGAAATATGGTGATAAGAATTTCAATTTTCCTAGCTAATGTTTAAAAAAAATATGATTTCGTTTCCATTGCAACCAAAAATAACTCAAAAGAAAAAAAATCATGCTATCTTTGAAGTTGAAGGACTTTATCCAGGATATGGAGTTACTATTGGAAACAGTTTAAGGAGAGTTTTGTTATCATCTTTACCTGGCGCAGCAGTTACTGAAGCTAGAATTAAAGGAGTTTCTCATGAATTTTCTACAATACCAGGAGTTTTAGAAGATGCCATTATGATAATTTTAAATCTTAAAAAATTGAGATTTAAAATTCACGAAGGACAAGAACACAAAGTAACGCTTCATGTAAAAGGAGAAAAAGAGGTTAACGGAGGAGATTTCAAAATGTTTCCACAAATTGAGCTTGCAAACCCAGAAACTCATATTGCGACTATAACTGACAAAAAAACCGATTTTGAAATAGAAATTTTAATTGAAAAAGGAATTGGATATGTGCCAAAAGACCAAAGAAAGGCTAAAAAAATGGAAATAGGCACTATTGCAGTTGATGCTATTTATACCCCAATTAGAAATGTAAACTTTCAAATTGAAAATATGAGAGTTGGAGATAGAACAGACTTTGATAGGTTAAATTTAGAAATAGAGACCGATGGAACTATTACCCCAGAAGAAGCTTTCTTTGATGCTTGCGAAATATTGATAAAGCATTTTGATATAATTTTTTCAGTTAATAAAAATAAAAAAATTGAGGAAGTTATTTTAGCTGACGAAGCAGAGGTAATTGAAGAGAAAAAACCTGCCCGCAATGTTTCGCATAGCGATACAGGCGGGGTTAAAAAAACTAAAAATAAAAAAAATGAGAAAAAGAAATAAAGCTAGAATTTTATCCCGTACAAGCGACCAAAGAAAAGCCCTTTTAAAAGGCTTGGCTAATAATCTTTTTTTGCATGAAAAAATAAAAACAACAGAAGCTAAGGCTAAGGAATTAAGAGGTTATGCTGAAAAGTTTATTACAAGAGCTAAAGTAGATAGCATTCATAGCAGAAGAGTTTTAGCTAAAATTTTAACTGAAAAAATAGTGAAAAAATTAGTTGAAGAAATTGCTTTAAAATATAAAGACAGACAAGGTGGATATACAAGAATTATGAAACTTGGGCCAAGGAAATCAGATGGTGCAAAGATGGCGATTATTGAATTAGTTAAATAATATAAATAAATTTTAAAAATATGGATATTATTAAAAGAGAAACACATACAATTGATGCCACTGGAAGGCCACTGGGAAGATTAGCCACACAGGTAGCTGTTTTGTTACGCGGTAAAAGTAAACCAAGCTTTGTTCCATATAAAGATGTTGGAGATTTTGTAATTATAACAAATGTAGAAAAAGTAAAGTTTACAGGAAAGAAATTTGATGACAAAATTTATTATAGACATACAGGTTATTTGGGAGGATTAAAGCAAAGAACTATGAAAGAGCTTTATACCAAAGCCCCATCAGAAGTCTTGAGAAAAGCAGTTATGGGTATGCTTACAAAAAATAAATTAAGACCAAGGCAAATTAAAAGATTAAAATTTGAAAAATAAAAATATGGTAACAACAAAAAAAACTACAACTCCAAAAAAACCTGCTCACATTGATGTGCAAAGCGTTGCAGGTGTAGAAAAAATTAAAATAGAAGAAAAACCTATAACTATTGAAGTAAAACCAGAAGTGATTAAAATGGCAGTTATGGAAGATCAAAGCATTAAAGATGATGGTGATGATTTTTTAGTTGAGGATTCAAAACTTGAAAAAGAAATAGCTGGAAAACCAGATAGATATTTTGAGGCTACTGGAAGAAGAAAAACAGCAGTTGCTAGAATTAGACTTTTTACTCGTGGTGACAAAACTTTTTTTGTAAATGATGTTCCATATCAAGAATATTTTAAATTAGAGCAAGATCAGCAAACAGCAGTTTCTTCCATGAAAAAAATGAAATGTTTAGATAAGTTTAAGGTATCGGTTATTGTAACTGGAGGAGGAAGAAGTGCTCAAGCAGAAGCCATAAGACATGGAACAGCTAGAGTGCTTGTAGACTTTAATTTAAATTTTAGAAAGCGATTAAGAAAAGCAGGATATTTGACCCGTGACCCAAGAATGAGAGAAAGAAAAAAGTTTGGTTTAAAGCGTGCTCGAAAAGCCCCTCAATGGGCAAAAAGATAGTTCTACCCTCATAAACCAAACCGTCAGCCATTACCGGCTGGCGGTTTTTCGTCTGAGGCGGGAATTTAGGAACTTTATATAGTTTGGCTATATTTGACTAACTTTATAAAGTTCTTGTGTCTAGGTTCAGATACATGTGATACACTTGTTAAGTTTGTAATACGATAACGTTTTTGGTTGGTAGACCATAGATTTTTAGCCTTTGCGAGTATTCTGTTGGCGTAAGTTGACCGAGTGCTTCATGAGGCCGAAAGTTA
>CAIWKF010000116.1 GCA_903913175.1 Candidatus Staskawiczbacteria bacterium | reverse complement strand
TAACTTTCGGCCTCATGAAGCACTCGGTCAACTTACGCCAACAGAATACTCGCAAAGGCTAAAAATCTATGGTCTACCAACCAAAAACGTTATCGTATTACAAACTTAACAAGTGTATCACATGTATCTGAACCTAGACACCCAGTACATATAAAAACAGCCTTTAATCTCTTAAAAACTGTTAACTTATTTTTTTACCCCAATTTTCCAGACATTTTTTTCTAAAAATGCTTCAATAGTTTGCCGATTAGCTTTGTTAATTGCATTTGAATGAGACAATTTATTTTCTTTTGCAAACTCGTTAAGAGTTATAATTTTTTTGTCTTCCAAATATGCAAGTCGCTTATGATAACTATTTGTCAAAGCTCTGCCAACAATTTCTTCCATTATTTCAGTCGATCCAGTTAAATCAAATTCTTTAAATGCTTCATAATACATTTTTCTATCTATGAATTTAATGTTAATTGGCACAAATCCCTCTCGAATAAGTAAGTAATTATTTATAACTCTACCGATTCTTCCATTGCCATCAATAAATGGATGGATATGTTCAAAAGTGAGATGTAATTTTGCAATTCTTTTTATAACATTTTCGTAACTTGTGGCATTATATTCTGTAAACATTTTTTCTAATCGTTCTATTACTTCTTTTGGATCAACTGCAATGTGACTACCAACTCTCACCCACTCATTTTCCTTTCTAAATCTACCCGCAACATCATCTCTTATATTTGAAATAAGAATTTTGTGAAGCAATAAAATTGTTTCCAAATTTAATTCTTGCTCTTTGGCTTTTTTATCAATATATTCAACAACTCTTGCTAAGTTTTTGGCCTCAAAAATCTCTCGTTCAGAAATAAATCTATCAAGATCAATTTGCAAAAGTATCTTTTCCGTTTCTTCAAGAGTTATAGTGCTATTCTCAATTGCATTAGAGTTATAAACCTGCTCAGCAACTTCAGTTTCAGCAATTAATTTAATAAGCGCTTCTTTACCAATAGATGCTTTATAATATCTCTCACGGAGTCCATTTATTTTGTTGAAAACATTAAGTGTTTTTACCATTTTTATATTTTATTAATAATATGCTTATATTATCAATTATAATCATTTTCACGCTTTTGTCAACATAATCGTGAAAAATATCTAAAATTATCATATTTTCACGCTTTTGCCTACAACTCCCTATTAAACGCCTTCTTTAACACTAATTTTTTTAATTCTTCTAAATCTGCCAATTTTTTCTTATATTATTTTTTTACCAGCAAATATTAACGCTTTTTTTAATCTGTTTTTGTAGATAATCTTTAACATCATATATCCCTCCCAGCTGATCAATTAAACCGTTATCTTTTGCCATTTGACCAAGCATTGAGGAGCCATCGGCTAGCTCTGTTACTTTAACTATATCTAACTGCCTATTCTCAGAAACATATTTGATAAAATTATTATACAAAACTTTTACATCTCGCATAAAAAGATCTCCCTCTTCTTGGGTTAACACTTTATCTGGATTTCCTGCATCTTTAAATTTACCTTCACTTAATTCGTAAAATGTAAGCCCATCAGTTGTGTTTTTATCAACATTACCCAAATATGACATTGTAACCCCTATACTCCCAACATCTGAATTTGCAGAAGCAATAATATATTTAGCACCAGAGGCTGCAAGATATCCGGCCGAATTACCTCTTTCTCTAATTAAAGCAACTGTTGGTTTTTTAGAATGTTTCAAAGCTTCTGCTATTTCCCATCCGCCTAATGGCGAACCGCCAGACGAATCAACTTCCAGTAATATGGCCTTTATTGAACTATCGTTATTAGCTTTTTCTATGGCCGTGGTTATTTCTTCTGCGGAAGAAACATCCTTGCTTAGCTGGCCTGTGCTGTCACTGGCTCCATTTCTATAAGTCAAAAGTTGTCCGTAAAGCTTAACCCCTTGCACATTACAATTATTACCAACAAGAATATTACGATTTTGACTAAACCAAAAACTTACTACAATTAAAATTATCACTCCAATTAAAGCAAAATAAACTTTTTTATTTTTTATCACCTCTATTATTTTTTCAAATGTTTTCATATAGATTTTATCTTAGTCCTTCCGAAACTTTCAATTGAAGAAGGATAGAGTAGGAGGATCAATTAATTTTTATATTTTTATTTTGGAAATACTACTTTTTTAACATACATATTCAATACAGGAGCATATTTATTGCCTTTTTTATCAAAAATATCTACATAACTAGGAAAAAGAACATAATTGAAAAACCATTCATCTTTAGCCATATTCTCTGCAACAACATCATCTGGTTGATTCCATTGATTCAAATATTCTTCAAGTATATTCTTTTCTTCCCTATTTATCTTCAGTGTTATTTCGTTATTGCTACATTTTTCAATAAATTCTTGGAATCTTATTTCTTTGTTCATAAATTTATTTTTTTATATTTTATTCCCTTGTCCGTCCGTAGCTTTATGCGAAGAGGATCAATTATTTTTTCTTATATTATTTTTTTGCTTCTTGATATAATTCTTTTTGGAAGTTAAAGAAAATAGACCTTATCGCATCCACATCACCAAGAATGCCTACTGCGTTTGCAATGGCGTGATATTTTAAATTCAAAAGCACCGGAAGTTTTTCTTCACCTAACTCCTCAACTCCCTTCTCTTGATATTTAGACAATACAAAATCCAAAAACTCTTTTTGCTTTTCACCTAGACCATCAAATATTTTTTCTTTTGATTGCTCAACTCTTTTATTCCTTGAAATTGGCGGTAATGCAAAAGAAACATAAGCTAACACATCAAACAAATCACTTTTTTCAGCTCCAATCATTTTTTGTAACAATTCCAACTGATCTTTGTTATATCCTAACTCTGCTATTTTTTCTAAAAATACTTTTCTTGTAATTGGGTCTGACCAAATCAATCGCAATTCGTCCTCTGTTGTAAAAAAATCAGGTAAATCACCAAACATATTTTTCAAGAAATCTTCAACTGAAACAGGTTTGCCGTCCACTCCCCAAAAAGAAGTAGAAATCATATGCTGTATTTCTCTTTCTTTGCCATCACGCAATTTAATTTTTAATTTCTGTCTTGTATTATTCTCACACTCACAAGGGTCCTTTCCGCATTTTGGACAGACTTTTGGTGGCTTTTCACAAATACAAGGTTTTTTCCCGCATACCTGACAAGTTTTAGAAGGCTTTAGTGGCTTCTCAACTATGTCTTCTATTGGCTCTCCGTCCCATTCTGGGTCTGAAAAATGATGATAAGCATCCACAAAATCATAAATAGTAAAGTATTCTTTGCCATCAAACAATCTTGTTCCTCTGCCAATTATTTGCTTAAATTCAATCATAGAATTTATTGGCCTCATTAAAACAATATTTCTAATATTGTGAGCATCCACGCCAGTAGAAAGTTTTTGAGATGTTGTTAGAATTGTTGGAATAGTTTTTTCATTGTCTTGAAATTCACGCAAGTATTGCTCACCCCTTGCTCCATCGTTTGCAGTTACTCTTTGGCAATAATTTGGGTCTTTGCTTTCTTTCATCTGGTTTACCAAATCACGCACAGCCAAAGCATGGTCTTGTGTTGCGCAGAAAATAATTGTTTTTTCATTCTGATCTATTTCTTCCAAAACAATCTTCACTCTTTTCGCCTCTCTTTCTTTAATTACAATTATTTTATTAAAATCTGCTTCCTGATAAATTTTGCCCTCCTCCACTTCACCCTCCACAACTTGATCATCTGATGTATAAATATAATCATCTAAAGTTGTCTTAACTCGCTTTACCTTAAATGGAGTCAAAAATCCATCATTAACGCCCTCTTTCAATGAATAAATATACACTGGCTCACCAAAATATCTGTAAGTATCAATGTTATCTTTTCTTTTTGGTGTTGCAGTTAAACCAAGTTGCACTGCCGGAGAAAAGTATTCTAAAATCCCACGCCAGTTTCCTTCGTCATTTGCGCCCCCTCTGTGACATTCGTCAATTATTATAAAATCAAAAAAGTCCGATGGATAAGCTCCAAAATATGGTTTACCTTCTGGCCCCGACATAAATGTTTGAAATATAGTAAAGAAAATGCTTCCTGACATTGGTACTCCTTTTTTTGCAATATCAAGCGGATTTATACGCACTTTTGCATCACTTGGGAAAATAGAAAAATCATTTCCAAAAGCTTGATCAGCCAAAACATTTCTGTCTGCTAAAAATAAAATTCTTGGCCTTCTTGTGCCATCTTTTTTAAGATTCCATCTTGCTTGAAATAATTTCCAAGAAATTTGAGCAGCCACTGCTGTTTTTCCGGTTCCTGTTGCCATTGTTACCAATATTCTTTTTTTGTCTTCTGCAATTGCATCCATGGCATTGTTTATTGCCAATTCTTGATAATATCTTTTTCCATGGTCACCCTCTATTGAAATATCAGCAAACTTTTCTTTCCATTCGTTTTGGTCAGAATAAGTTTTGTTCCACAGCTCTTCTGGCGTTGGAAATTTATCAACCAAAAATTCTTTTCCGGTTTTCATTGAAATTTGGTAAATTTCTTTACCGTTTGAGGAATACGTAAAATCAATCTTCAGTTTTTCTGCATAAGATTTTGCTTGAGCCACTCCCTCACCCACAGGCGCATCTAATTGCTTAGCTTCAATTACTGCAATTTTTCTGTTTTTGTAAACTAAAATGTAATCAGCAATTTCTGGCTTGCTTCTTTTTCCGCCAGTTAAAATCTTGCCTTCTGTTATGCGAAATTCACGAAGGACTTTTGATCCCTCTATTTCGCCCCAACCACTAGATTTTAATGCTGGGTCTATGTACTCAGCTCTTGTTTCTGATTCATTCATAGTTTTAGATTTATATATTTATTATAACTCACCCGCAAACGCTTTTTGTAAAATTGATTTTTTTAATTCTTCTAAATCTGCTAATTTTTGTTTATAAATTGATTCTAACTTTTTTGTTTGTTCTGAAAGCTCGTCAAGCTTTTTTACAATCGCTT
>CAIWKF010000115.1 GCA_903913175.1 Candidatus Staskawiczbacteria bacterium | reverse complement strand
TATTAGACCTTGAATCAATTAGAATCAAATTAGCTTCGCCTGAAGAAATTTTGTCATGGTCTCATGGCGAAGTTACAAAGCCAGAAACTATAAATTACAGAACTCAAAAGCCTGAAAAGGATGGTCTTTTTGATGAAAGGATTTTTGGTCCTGAAAAGGATTATGAATGTACTTGCGGAAAATATAAAAGAATAAGATATAAAGGAGTAATTTGTGATAGATGCGGAGTGGAAGTTTGCAAATCACAAGTAAGAAGAGAAAGAATGGGACACATTAAATTATCTGCCCCAGTTTCACATATTTGGTTTTTGCGCGGAGTACCTAGTCGTATGGGTTTGGTTTTAGACAAATCTAGCCAACAATTGGAAAAAGTTATTTATTTTTCTTCTTATATTGTGACTTCTGTAAATGATGCAGCTAGAAATAAAATAATGGATGAAATTGATCAAGAGTTTAAGTCAAAAACTAAAAGAGCAGAAAAAGATAGTGAAAAATTAGAATTAAAACAAGCCAAAGAAAGAGCAAAAGAAGAAATTTTGAATATAAAGCCTTTAATGATTTTATCAGAAGTTATTTATCATGATTTGTCTTTAAAATATGGCGAAATTTTTACCGCAGGAACCGGAGCTGAAGTGGTTCGTGATTTATTTTGTAAAGTTGACTTAAAATCTAAAGCCGAGGAACTGGCCATTGAAAGTCAAACTGTGGCGCCAGCTTTGCGAAAAAAGGTTTTAAGAAGGTTAAAATTATTTCAGGGAATGCTGGCTTCAGGAGTAAGACCAGAATGGATGTTTATTGATACTTTGCCAATTTTACCACCAGATTTGCGCCCAATGGTTCAGCTTGATGGCGGAAGATATGCTTCAAGCGATTTAAATGATTTATACAGAAGAGTAATTAATAGAAATAACAGGCTAAAATATTTGCTTGATATTTCTGCTCCTTCAGTTATTGTTAGAAATGAAAAAAGAATGCTTCAAGAAGCAGTAGATGCTTTAATTGATAATGAAATGAGAAAAGGAGTAACCACAACTGCTACTACTGGCGGGAAAAGGTTATTAAAATCTTTAGCTGCAATGTTAGCAGGAAAACAAGGAAGGTTTAGACAAAACTTGCTAGGAAAACGCGTGGACTATTCAGGAAGATCTGTTATTGCTGTTGGGCCAGAATTACATTTTTCACAATGCGGTTTGCCAAAAACCTTGGCTTTGGAAATATTTAAACCTTTTGTGGTCAAAAGAATTTTAGAAAAAGAATTAGCTTTTAATATTAGAGGAGCTACCAGACTAATTGAAGAAAAAATTCCAGAAGTTTGGGCTATTTTAGAAGAAATAATTAAAGGTAAATTAGTTTTGTTAAACAGGGCTCCAACTTTGCATAGACTTGGTATTCAAGCTTTTCAGCCACTTTTGACCGAAGGAGAAACTATTAAACTTCATCCTTTGGTTTGTGAAGCTTTTAACGCTGACTTTGATGGAGATCAAATGGCTGTTTATTTGCCACTTTCAGATGAAGCTCAAAAAGAAGCTAGAGAAATTATGTTTTCTTCTAATAATTTATTAAGACCTGCTACTGGTTTGCCAGTTATTGGGCCTTTCCGCGACATTGCTCTTGGATGTTATTTTTTAACAAAAATTAAAGAATTTAAAGGTGAGGGTAAAGCCCCAGAAATAAAAACATATTCAAGTGATGTTGAAGCAATTACTGCTTTTGAATATGGATATTTGCCATTAGGAGAAAAAATTAAAGTACCAAATCCAAGAATTGAAAAGGATGGCAAAGTTATTTCTATTGAAGAAAATAATATGCATTTTGGTGAATTAATTGAAACCAATGTAGGTAGAATTATTTTAAATAATGTTTTACCAAAAGACTATCCTTATGTAAATAAATTAATTAATAACAAAGAGTTGAAAGCTTTAGTAAGAGATATTATTGAAAAATATCCAAACAATAGAAGCATTCAGGTTATTGATGATATTAAAGATTTGGGTTTTGAATATTGTACTTTGTCTGGAATTTCTTGGGGCATGGATGATTTAATTGTTCCAAAAGAAAAACCAGAGCTTATTTTTAAAGCAGAAAGAGAAGTTGAACAAATTGAAAAACATTATGAAAAAGGATTATTATCTCATGAAGAAAAAGTTTCTCAAAAGATTTTAATTTGGCAAGCTGTAAAATCTAAAATTGAAGCTTTGCTTAGAACAACCTTACCAGAGGACGGTCCAGTTATGTCTATTGTAAATGCTGGAGCTAGAGGAACTTGGGCACAACCAGTGCAAATGGCAGGTATGAAAGGTTTGGTGAATAATCCAACTGGAGAAATTATTGAACTTCCAGTAAAATCTTGTTTTGCTGAAGGATTTAAAGTTTTGGAGTATTTTATTTCAACTCACGGCGCTAGAAAAGGAACAGCTGATACAGCTTTAAGAACTTCTTCAGCAGGATACTTAACTAGAAGGTTGGTTGATGTGGCTCATGATGTTATAGTTGGTCAAGAAGATTGTGGTGACAAAAAGGGAATTTCTGCTTTGAGAAAAGATGCAGACTTTATTGAGCAAGATTATATTTTCAAAATTGTTGGTAGGGTTTGCCTGGAAGATGTGATTGGCAAAGATAAAAAAGTAATTGTAGAAAAAGGCCAAATAGTTAATTGGCAAATGGCTCAACAAATTTCTAAAGAAGAAATTGAAAAAGTTGTTGTAAGATCACCATTAAGTTGTAGAAGTACAAAAGGTATTTGCCAACAATGTTATGGTTGGGATATGGGTAGAAATAAGCTGGTTGAACTTGGAGAAGCAGTTGGAATTGTAGCTGCTCAGGCCATTGGAGAGCCAGGAACACAGCTTACACTTAGAACCAGACATTTGGGAGGTATTGTGGGCGGAGGCGATATTACACAAGGTTTGCCAAGAATTGAAGAAATTTTTGAATGCAGAAGTCCAAAAGGAGAAGCTGTAATGTCTAGCACCGATGGTATAGTTACAAAAATAGATGAAGAAAATAAAATTGTAACCATTCAACCTACAGCCGAGTCTTCAACAAAAAAACCTTCAAAACACGCTCCAAAACATTTACCAATTGAATACAAAATTCCAGGAAGAATTGCAATTTTAGTTACAAAAGGCCAAGAGGTTAAAGAAAACCAAGCACTTTGCGAGGGAAGTTTGGATTTGAAAAAAATGTACAGAAGTGCAGGAATTGAAGAAGTTCAAAAATACATTTTAATGCAAGTTCAAAATGTTTATTCTTCACAGGGAGTAGATATTAATGACAAACATATTGAAACAATTATTCAAAAAATGTTTTCAAGAGTAAAAATTAAAGAAGAAGGGGAGTCAGGATGGGTAAAGGGAGAAATTATAGAAAAGCCAGTTTTTCAAGAAGAAGTAGAAAGATTAAAGGAATTGAAAAAAGCTCCTCCAATGGGAATCCAAATTCTTTTGGGAATTTCAGAGGTATCACTTGCATCAGAGAGCTTTTTATCAGCTGCTTCTTTCCAACAAACCTCAAGAGTGCTTATAAAAGCATGTTTAGAGGGTAAAGAAGATAAATTGCGTGGCTTAAAAGAAAATGTTATTATTGGAAAACTTATTCCAGTTGGTACAGGTTTTATCAAAAAATAAGAAACAATAAAAACCAAGAAAATCTTGGTTTTTATTTTGCTTGTAAAAAAAACTATTAGT
>CAIWKF010000114.1 GCA_903913175.1 Candidatus Staskawiczbacteria bacterium | reverse complement strand
TATAGTATAGCACAAAATAATTGATTTAGCAATAGAAAAGCGACTTTTTTTACAAAGTCGCATTTAGCATAGATAATTTCAATTTTAGTGTGGTTTTTTGATGCGTGAATTTTTGTATGAGAGTTTTTTTGAGAACAGAATATTGGTTACATCGCGCAATGGGCCACGGCTTTTGTCTTTATTTATTGTGCGACAAAAGATTCTTAAATTTTTAATATTTAGAGCATCGCGACTTTCCCAAAGAAAAGTGGCAATTTCGTGTGAACACTGCCAAAATTTATGGGTTTGACCGTTGTGACATGTTAGTTCTGAAAAATTCATTTCTGAGCCACAGCTTTCTTCTAAAGCCCTAGCTATTGTATAATTTAATGATGCACGGTTGACCTTGATAAACCACTCGTAACTTTTTTTAGTTTTTGCATTAGGCATTTTAGTGCTCCTAAAAAAATTGTCAAAGAAACAAAATTAAGCTTACAATTGTAACAATATCATTTTTTATAAATATGTAAATAGTTTTAGTACTTGCGCATGGCATAGAAATAATGTAAAATGATTAATATGTAATAATTTAAAATATGGGAAAAAATATTGTTATAGAAAATCCAGAGGAAAAATTTTTAATTGAGGAATTAGGCAAAAGAACTGATGTTAAAGCGGAAAGAATTAAGCGCTTTTTGGCTATGCCAGATTTAACTAAAAAAGAAAATTCACCAATTAAAATTTTAGCAGACCAAATAATAAGTTTGCCTATATTTGATGGTTTTGATTTAATTGATTATTCAAGAATTGTAACTGTAAAGCAGAACTTTGATTTGTTAAACACACCAAAAGATCATCCAAGCAGAAGAGAATCAGATACTTATTATATTGACGACATACATGTTTTAAGAACGCATACAACAACAATGTGGTCAATTTATTTGCAGACAGATGGGATTATGGATAAATTAGAAAAAGATGGCCAGGTTCAGGCATTGTCGTGCGGGACAGTTTTTAGAAAAGACGAAATAGATAGAAAGCATTTTCCAGCATTTCACCAAATTGATGGATTGCTGATTTGTAAAAAAGATAAAAGGATAATAACCCTAGATGATTTAAAAGATGTAGAAACTAAAATGACCAAAGCTCTTTTTGGTGATGATGTGGAATATAGGTTTTTAGTTGACTCTTTTCCATTTACTGATCCTTCAGTGCAGATTGAAATTAAATTTAATGATGACTGGCTTGAAGTGGTGGGTTCTGGATTGGTGCATGCACAAGTTTTAAAAAATTTGGGCTTAGACCCAGAAGTTTATAATGGTTGGGCATTTGGGTTTGGAATTGAGAGATTGGCAATGATTAAAATGGGAATTTCTGATATACGAGTTTTGTGGTCCAGTAAAGAAAGAATTACAAGTCAGTTTAAAGATATAAATTCAAAATATAAAGAAGTTAGTAAATATCCGGAAACAAGCCGAGATATTTCATTTATAATTGACAGCAGTATAAATTTGAATAATTATTATGAAATTGTAAGAGACTTTGCTGAGAACTTAATTGAAGAAGTAAAATTGGTTGATAGTTATGAAAATGATGCTAAATTTGGCGCTGGTAAAAAAAGTTACACATTTAGAATTGTTTATAGAAGCCCAGAAAGAACTTTAACCAGCGAAGAAATAAATAAAATTCAAGATGAAATCCGCACAGAAACAGTTAAGCAATTAAATGCAGTGCTAAGGTAGCATCATAATGTTTTGCGATGTAAGTGTTATTTTTTGTGAAAAACTCCATTAATAAAACAAGCGTTTGCGAACGAGCGCAAACGCTATGGGATGGTTGTTGATGGGCACTACAAGCCCTTTTCGGTGCACCTCTCCTGTGGAGTGGTAATT
Source organism: Candidatus Staskawiczbacteria bacterium (assembly GCA_903913175.1). GTDB lineage: Bacteria > Patescibacteriota > Minisyncoccia > Minisyncoccales > Staskawiczbacteraceae > XYB1-FULL-32-11. The sequence goes on along the minus strand of CAIWKF010000114.1, from coordinate 393 downwards.
TCGGCCAAAAATGGTTGGTTGGGCTGGTTTTCTTCCGTAGTAGGTCCATGGATGAAAGGAACATTAAATTTTTCATGGCAAAACCTGCAACGAATTCTCCCAGATACCGCAGTTTCAGTTTTTTGACCGCAATGGAATTTACGAGATAACTCCATTTGCTAGGGACTTGTTGGGAAGCTACACGAATACAAATGGTGGAACTCTTGACTCGACTCGCGGTTCTGTCTCGGTATCGGGAGGATCTGACGATGTAACAGGACCAGCAATCACATCAGTAACGGCTTCACCGTCTACTGTTTCGCCAGGTGAGATTTTAACCATCTCAATAGATGTCAATGATCCTTCTGGAATAAATTATGTCGGGTTCTCCTTCTCGCGAGACGGCGTACAGCG
>CAIWKF010000113.1 GCA_903913175.1 Candidatus Staskawiczbacteria bacterium | reverse complement strand
CAGATTGATAGTCAAAAACTATTTCTTCGCCAATTTTTATATTTTTTAAGGCTTTAAAAAATAAATAGTTTTTAATTTCCTTGGTATCATAGTCAATTTCTGCATTTGGATTTTTACTATGATTATATAAAGACCCATATCCCAGCATAATGCATGCTTTTTTTGTTTCAGGCTGAAACAACCAATATAAATTTAAACCAATTTTTTCTTTTTCAAAAAATAATGTTTCTTTCTCTGAAATAAACACAATAGGACAAAACTCTATAATTTCATCTTTCTTTATATTTTTTGTTGCCACAATTCCTCGGCCCTTGCCGTTTATTTCAGTAATTTTTATTTTATTTGGCGAAAATATTTCCATAAATATATTTTATTTCTTTTTAATTATAGCATTAAATAAAATAAAAACAAAAAAATAAAATAAAAAAATAGTCCGTTTTCACGGACTATTTTTTTCAGAAATTTATCTTGTAAATCTTTGAGGGTTATTTTTTTTCCAGCAATCTGAACAATAGATTGGCCTGCCTTCCGCTGGTTCAAATGGAAGTTCTGTTATTGCTTTTGAGCATTCAGAACATTTCCAATTTCCTTGAACCTTTGGTCTTGGGGTGAATCCTCTGCTGTTATCAAATTTATTGAAGACCATAATAATTCTTATTTTTTGGCTTAATAATACGACCATTTTTATTGACCTTTTAACGGGTCTATAGTAATTATACGCTTTCTTGTTCTTATGTCAATAGTAATTTTATTAAATATGAGTGTTGATTTTTAAGTTTTTTTAGGCTAATGTAAAAATATGAGCATAAATTTCAAGATATTAAAAAAATCAAAAGTTAGCAGTGCTAGAGTAGGGTTTATAGAAACAGAGCATGGAGTTATAGAAACTCCTTGTTTAGTTCCTGTAGCAACTCAGGGTGTTATTAAAACATTAACTGCAGAGGAAGTTTTACAAACTAATTCACAAATTTTAATTTCTAATACTTTTCATTTACATGAAAGACCTGGAGAAAAGGTTTTAGAAAAAAATGGAGGCTTACATAAGTTTATGAATTGGAAAAAGCCCTTGATGACAGATTCTGGGGGATTTCAAGTTTTTTCTTTGGGTTTTGGTAAAGATCAGAAAGTTGGGAAGGTATTAAAAAATAATAATGAGAAAATTAAACAAGCAGAAAAACCAAAAGAAATAAAAATTACAAATGATGGAGTTTTTTTTAAATCTTTAATAAATGGATCAGAATTGTTTTTGGGGCCAAAAGAATCAATAAAAATACAAGAAAAAATAGGAGCAGATATTATTTTTGCTTTTGATGAATGTACTTCGCCTGTTGCCAATTATGAGTATACAAAAAGATCTTTGCTCAAAACTCATCAGTGGGCAGAAGTTTGTTTAAAAACTAAAAAAACAAAACAAGCTTTGTATGGTATTGTTCAGGGTGGGAAGTACAAAGACTTAAGACAAGAGTCTGCAAAATTTATTAGTAATTTAAATTTTGATGGTTTTGGAATTGGTGGAGAATTTGGAGATGATAAAAGTAAAATGGCAGAAATGCTTTCATGGGTGGTTTCTGAATTACCAGAAAAAAAACCAAGACATCTTTTGGGAATTGGTTATTTAGATGATATGAAAAAAATAATAAAAGCTGGGGTAGATACTTTTGATTGCACAGTTCCAACTCATTATGCACGAAGGGGGGTTGCTTTTACATCTTTGGGAAGGTTGGACTTAAATAAAGCAATTTTTTTAAAAAAAAATGAACCGCTGGACAAGGGTTGTGTTTGCAATGTTTGTTTAAATTATAAAAAAAGTTATATTTGTCATTTAATGCGCTCAAGAGAAATTACAGGCATGAGGCTTTTAACTTTTCATAATTTGCATTTTTTTAATAATTTTGTAGAAAAAATTAGAAACGATATTAAAAACGGAAAGATATAAAAAAGTTATCCACAGGCGTGTCTATTGACACGCTTTTTTATTAATAATAAAATGTACTAATAAGGAATAATTACTAATAAAAATTATGGCTCAAAAAATGGAAATAATAGCAAGACAAACTTCACAAAAAAAAATTATTTATGATTATTTAATGTCAGTTAAGATCCATCCAACAGCTGAAGCAGTTTATGAGAATGTTAAAAAAAAATTACCACAAATTAGCCAAGCCACTGTTTACAGGGTTTTAAATAATTTAAAGATTAAACAAAAAGCTATTACAATAATGTCTGCTGGGGTAGCACATTTTGATGCAGACATGTCACCACACACTCATTTTATTTGTGAAAAGTGTAATGATGTTTTTGATGTACCAGATGAATGTTCAAATTGTGGGATTCTTAAGAACATAAAAACAAAGGTCGGAAAGATTAATAACTATAAAATTTATTTTTATGGAAAATGTAATAAATGTGAAAAATAAGTGCCATGATTGTAGTAAAGATATTACAATTAATGCAGATATTATAGAAAATGGTGTGCTATTAAAATATGATTTATCTACACAAACAGGTAATAAGGGTGAAATGATAGATATTTTTAAATGCAGTGATTGCTATGCGCAAAATAAGGCCTTAAATAATTTTCAAAAGTGTGAGGTCTATTCTAGAGTTGTAGGTTATATACGGCCAGTACAGCAGTGGAACAATGGTAAAAAGCAAGAATTTGAAGAAAGAAAAGAATACTTAATGCCTGGTGGAAGTTGTGGATGCTAAATTAAAAACCAGGGGTTTAAAAGCTTCTGGTTTTTTG
>CAIWKF010000112.1 GCA_903913175.1 Candidatus Staskawiczbacteria bacterium | reverse complement strand
TGATTTTGATCCATAATGTTTTCTAAATTAATAATATTTAATTTAGATCTATTATGTACTAAATCTCTTACCTATGACATTTCTACTTTGCCCATACTATGACATTATCATTTGGGCGGGACAGCATTTTTATTTACTTTTTATTTAGTTTTCTTTATTGGCGTTTGCCGTCAATAATTTCTTGAGCTACATTTTCTGGGACTCTTTCATATTTGTTAAATTCCATGGTAAAGCTGGCTCGGCCCTCTGTTAATGACCTAAGTGAGGTGGCATAACCAAAGGTTTCTGAAAGTGGAACCATGGCATCTAAAACTTTCATACCAACTCTTTCGCTTGTTTCTTCAATTTTGCCTCTTCGTGAACTTAAGTCAGAAATTACAGCTCCAAAAAATGCTTCTGGTGTAACTACTTCCATTTTCATAATTGGTTCTAAAATAACCAATTTAGCTTTTTTAGCAGCATCTTGAAAAGCCAATGATCCTGCAATTTTGAAAGCAAACTCTGAAGAGTCAACTTCATGGAAACTTCCATCATACAAGGTAACTTCTACATCCACAATTGGATATCCAGCTAAAATGCCCTTGTCCATGGCTTCAACTACTCCTTTTTCTACTGGCTTAATAAATTCTTTTGGAATGGCCCCTCCTTTAATTTCATCAATGAATTCAAATCCTGCACCTCTTTCTTTTGGTCTAACCTTTAAATACACATGACCAAATTGGCCCTTACCACCAGACTGCCTGGCATATTTGCTTTCTGCTTGAGCTTCACCTACAATGGTTTCACGGAAAGCCACCTGAGGTTTACCATAATTAGCATCAACATTAAATTCTCTTCGTAATCTGTCTGCAATAATGTCTAAATGAAGTTCACCCATGCCAGAAATAATAGTTTCACCGGTTTCTTGATCTTCTTTAATTCTAAAAGTTGGATCTTCTTGAGTAAGTTTTCTAATAGACATAATAAGCTTTTCTTGATCTGCTTTAGTTTTTGGTTCAACTCTAATTCCAATAACTGGTTCTGGAAATACAATTTTTTCAAGCATAATAGGATGATCTTTGTCGCACAATGTGTGGCCTGTGCTGGTGGCCTTTAAACCAACTGTAGCTCCAATTTCTCCGGCATAAATTACATCAAGTTCTTGTCTTTCATCAGCGTGCATACGCAAAATTCTAGAGATTCTTTCTTGATCACCTGTATTTGCATTTAAAACATAAGAGCCTTTAGTTAAAGACCCTGAATAAACTCTAAAATATGTCAAAGTTCCAACATAAGGATCTGTAGCAATTTTAAAAACTAAAGCAGAAAATGGTTCGCTGTCATCAGTTTTTCTTTCAATAGTTTCAGATTCATTGTTTGGATTAATTCCTTTTTGAAGTGGCAAATCAAGTGGACTTGGTAAAAGTTCAACTACTGCATCTAAAACAGTTTGTACTCCTTTATTTTTTAAGGCACTTCCACAAAGCACAGGAACTAATTTATATTCCAAAACACATTTTCTTAAAACTGCCTTTAATTCAGCTGTTGTAATATCCTTTCCTTCTAAAAACTTTTCAGTTAAAACTTCATCTTCTCCTGCAATTCTTTCAACCATTTTTTTGTGCCAAACATCAGCTTCTGCTTTAAATTCTTCAGGAATTTCTTTTTCCACAAGCGTGGTTCCTTTTTCACCTTCAAAATATAAAGCTTTCATTTTAAGTAAATCAACTACTCCAGACAAATTTTCTTCTGTTCCCATTGGAAAAGAAATAGCTACAGCTTTAGTGGTTAATTTGTCTAAAATTGATTGAAAACTTTTATCAAAACTTGCACCCATTCTGTCTAATTTATTCACAAAGCAAATTCTTGGCACATTATATTTGTCTGCCTGACGCCAAACTGTTTCGGACTGAGGTTCTACTCCTGCTACCCCATCAAATACAACAACAGCGCCATCAAGCACGCGCAAAGATCGTTGTACTTCTGCAGTAAAATCAATGTGCCCAGGAGTATCAATCAAGTTAATTTGATGATCTTTCCAATACATGGTGGTGGCAGCACTGGTTATGGTAATGCCTCTTTCTCTTTCTTGAACCATCCAATCCATAACTGCTTCTCCTTCGTGCACTTCTCCAATTTTATGAGAAACTCCTGTATAAAACAAAAGGCGCTCGGAAAAAGTTGTTTTTCCTGCGTCAATGTGAGCAATAATACCAATATTTCTTAATGAATTTAAAGGATGAATTCTAGTGGTCATAAATTTAAAATTACTTTTAATTAACGAGCGAAGTGAGCAAAAGCTTTGTTAGCTTCAGCCATTCTATGAGTGTCGGCTTTTTTCTTAATAGCATTACCTTGATTATTTACGCAATCAATTAATTCTTGAGCCAACTTTTCAGCCATTGGTTTACCTTTTTTAGCGCGAGCGCCATCTAAAATCCATTTGGTTGCTAAAGCTAATCTTCTTTCTCCCTTTACTTCCATTGGTACTTGATAGGTAGCTCCTCCAACTCTTTTTGGTTTTACTTCTAAAAGTGGTGAGGCATTTTCAATAGCAGCTTTAAAAATTTCAATTGGTTCTTTTTGGGTTTTTTCTTTTATAATGTCAAAAGCACCATACACAATTCTTTGTGCTGTTGTTTTTTTGCCATCTTTCATTACTTTATTTATAAAACAAGCAACTGCTACATCATTATAAACTGAATCTGGCTGTACAATATGTTTTTTATATGCGCGTCTCATTGATTTACGGTCAGCGTTTTATCGGCGTGTTGTTCAGCGTTAGTTCAGCGGACAATAGTCAGGCGCTGATTTAACGCGGATATCTACGCAGATTCACGCGGAAAAAATTAATTATTTCTTGGCTTTTTTAGTTCCGTATTTGCTTCTTTCTTGTTTTCTACCCTCAACTCCTTGTGTATCAAGCACTCCTCTTACAATATGATACCTTACTCCTGGTAAATCTTTTACTCTACCACCTCTAATCATAACTACTGAGTGTTCTTGTAAGTTGTGACCTTCTCCAGGAATATATGCTGTAACTTCCATGCCGTTAGATAATTTTACTCTGGCTACTTTTCTTAAAGCAGAGTTTGGTTTTTTTGGTGTTTGAGTAAACACTTTAACGCATACTCCTCTTTTAAATGGAGAATTATAATAAGATGGCTTATTTCTTAAAACATTAAAACCAAATTGCAGAGCAACAGTTTTTTTTCTCTTTTTTACATTCTTTCTATTATGTTTTATTAATTGATGAATCGTTGGCATGTTCTAAATTTTTAATTTTAATTTTAAATTTCTAAAAATAAGCACTAAGTGCTCTTTGTATTACTATGTTAGCAAAAAATAATATTTATGTCAATAAACCTAGGTACCAATAATTAAAAGCATTAAAAAATTTATTAATTTATCAAGCACAGACAATCCACCTGAAAACAAAAGAAAAATTAAAATAAATAAACCATATTGCTGTAAAAACATTTTAATTTTAGCAAATTTATCTGGCAAGAAATTAAATAAAATCCACGATCCGTCTAGTGGAGGAATTGGCAAAAGATTAAAAATTGCCAACATTAAATTTATTCTAACAATATAAAAAAATATTAAAGACATTCCTGGTAACAAAATAAATAAATTTGCAGGAATTAATCTTAAAAATAATCCAAAAATTATTGCCAGTGCAATGTTTGAGGCTGGTCCTGCTAAAGCAACTTTTAATTGACCATATTTTTGATCTTTAAAATTATACGGATTAACTGGAACTGGTTTTGCCCAACCAAGAATAAAACCTGCGCCTGCGCCCCCCAAAGAAAGCATAAATAAAAGTAATGGCAAAATAACCGAGCCAAAAGGATCTAAATGTTTTAATGGGTTTAAGGTTAACCTACCTTCATATTTTGCAGTTGGGTCTCCCAAAGAATAGGCCATGTTTCCATGAGCCAATTCATGCAAAATAATTGAAAATATGAGAACTAAAAATAAAAATAATGTAATAATAATGTCCATAAAAAAATTTATTTTACATTTTAAATATATCACGCCCTTGCAAAAAAGTAAACTGAATGATATAGTAACTATATTAAATTATTAACTCTAAATTATATGGCAGCAAAAATTTGTACAATTTGTGAAAAAAAATCTTCAATGGGAGTAACCCTTGTTAAGTTAAGAGGAAAATATAATCCAACCTCTAAAGTAAGAAAATACCCAAACCTTCAGTGGGCTAGACCGCTTTCTGGTAAAAATGCTGGGAAAAGAGTTTTAGCTTGCGCAAAATGCATAAAAGCAATGGCAAAAATATAATTTTCAAAATTTTAAAAAACTCAAGAATTAAACTTCTTGAGTTTTTTTGATATACAAATTATAACAAACTACTAAAAATTGTTGTTTATTTACCAAAATTTAAAAAACGAATATTTTTTGAAAAATTTAGAACATGCCCTCCTAATATTTTTGTAAATTCAAAAACATAATCAATAAATTTGGTTATAACAAAGTTTTCTGCTGTAACTATTTTTTTTGCTTCTAAAAAAACATTTTTTATTTGTGGTCTTTTTATATTATTGCTCGTGCTTATTTTTTTGTTATTAACTTGGTTTAAAACATTTGTATTTTTTGTTGCATTTACAGTACAATCACCATCTGTTTTACAGGCATCAACTCCAAAACTGTTAACAGCAATACATTTATTGCCAAAACACTCATTATGCCAAACACAATCAGCACTTATTGTGCACTGACTTTCACCATTTCCTAAAACAGCAACACATTGTTTTTGAGAATTGCATATATTATATGTTTGTTTTGGAAAATAGGTTTGTTTTGGAAAAATAGTAGTACCTGTCATTTGTAATAAAGAATTTCCGCCATAACCCATGGCTAAAATTCTAACACTAAGTGGCCTCCATTCAGTTGTAACATCACAACTTGTGCATGAAAAATTTATTGCGCCAAAATTTTCTATATTTGCAATTCCAGAAAAAACTCCTCTAGAATTTATGGTAACTCCTGAAAAATCTATCCACCCTAAATTTTCACCCCAAGCATAACCTGACAAAAGACCTTCGGCATTATTTTTTACTCCACTTGTTGGGGGGTTTAATTTTATCCAACCATAGTTTTCACTCCAAACATAACCAGTTAAAACACTGTCAGTAACATAAACATCTCCTTTTGTTGCTCCAAAATTCATGTAACCTAAATTTTCACCCCAAGCATAACCTGAAACTTTTCCACTACTAGTAGATGCAAACGCATAACTACTAGTAAGCAATAATCCAAAAAATATTAAAAGAAATAAAATTTTAAATTTAATCATGTTTAAAATAATTTATAAAATAAGTTCTTCTACTACTGGTTCTTGTGCTGGAGCAGTCTCTTCTACAGCAGGACTTTCAATTACTGGGACTGCTTCTTCAACTGCAGGTGTTGGTTCTTCTACAGCAGATTCTTCTACAGCAGGACTTTCAATTACTGGAGCGGGCGTAGCCTCGGACATTACACAACTTCCGTCATCTTTGTTTGCGCTAGAGTTGTAGTTTGTGGCTTGCAAGTTGGTACAACCTAAAACCTCAGCTGGAGTTTCAGTCGCTGTCGGGGTCGGACCCCCACCAGTGTCTACGGGAATAATAGGTGCATCACACGCTCCTTTTTGTTTTTTCCATTCGCCATTTTCAATCCAAGTGCAATAAATTTCACCCGTTGAAGAGTCAACCATTTCTATTTTTTCTATTCTAACTGTTTTAATTTGTCCAGATTTGTCGCCCACATTTAAACCCAAGGCAGCTAAAATGTTTTTAATTCCAATTACAAATGGGCTGGTTAAATCAACTCCTGCCACGGAGCCATCACCCACTGTGCCGTTTTGTTCTAAAGCTTCTATTCTAGTGGTTAAAGCTTTGATTTGATCTTGTTGTTCTTGAAGACCCTTTATGGCAAACAAACCCATCTTTTCATACTTTAGACCATGAGGAGTTGTGCCGTCG
>CAIWKF010000111.1 GCA_903913175.1 Candidatus Staskawiczbacteria bacterium | reverse complement strand
TTATTTTTATTCTTTTTTGTTTTTAATGTAAATGGAGAAAAATTTTCTATCATTATCAAAAATTTGTGATGTTGTCTCAAAGTACAGTTTATATGTTTTAGTTGCTTTGATCCCCATTTTCTTTCTTCCTTTTACAGGAGATTTTCTAGATTTTAACAAACAAGCAATTTTAATTTTATTAACATCTATATCATTATTCTCGTGGATTATTAGCGTTTTAGTTTCTGGAAAACTTTCTTTTAATTTATCTAAAACAAATATTGCAGTGGCTATTTTCTTTTTAATAGCCATGATTTCTGTAATTTTTTCTAAAGATAAATATCAAAGTTTTTGGGGGTATCAAACTCCAGTGACAGAAAGTTTATTAACAGTTATTGGTTTATGTATTTTTTACTTTTTAGTTAGTAATATTTTTTCTAAAAAAGAAATAGTAAGGTCAATTTATATTTTTGTTTCATCGGCTTTATTATCAGTTTTACTTGGAATAATATATTTATTAGGACTGTTTATTTTACCATTTAACTTTGCAAAATCTACCTCTTTTAATACTATTGGATCTTTATCTAGTTTTGGATTTTTTGTAACAGCCCTGTTGCCTTTGTTAATAATTTTAGAGGTTTTTGCTAAAAAATGGATGAAAATTGTGTTTGCTGTTGGAATTGCTTTTTGTATAATTTCTTTAGTTTTTATTAATTATTTCTTAATTTGGTGGATGGTTTTAGTTGGATGTATTTTAGTAACAGTATTTGCTGCAATTAGAAGAAAAACCTTTGATTTACGATGGTTAAGCATTGCAATGTTTTTTATTGTTATTTCTTTGTTTTTCCTTATTTTGCAACCATCATTTGTGTTTGTTAACAGGCCAACTGAAATTTATTTAAATCAAGCCTCTACTTTAGATGTGGCTATTAAAACAATAAAAAGCTCTCCACTTTTAGGATCTGGTCCTGGAACATTTGTTTTTGATTTTTCAAAATTTAAAAAGGTTGACTTTAACCAAAGTCAAATATGGAATTTAAGTTTTGACGCTGGGGCATCAAAATTTCTTACCAACTTTGCTACAACAGGAATTTTAGGAGTACTTTCTTTTTTAGCAATAATTTTAGTAGTAATTTTTTACGGAGTAAAAAATATTCTTTCACAAATATCAAACTCTAAAATAGAAGACAAAAATAATTATTGGTTAATTTCTGGTGGTGTTTTGGCTAGTTTTACAACCATTTCTATTGGATATTTGATTTTAAATTCAAGCCTTTCTTTAGACTTTATGTTTTTCTTTTTAATGGCTTGTTTTATTTCATTAACATTTGATAGAAAAGATTATGAGCTTTCTCCATCTTCATTGTTGACATTATCTACAACATTTTTATTTACCTTATTCTTTATTTTTGGTTTAGGACTTTTAATTTTAGGAGGACAAAGATATGTTGCAGAAATTCGATATTATAATGGAGTTAAAGCATTATCTTTAAATCAAACAGATAAAGCAATTAGTAGTCTAGAGTCTGCTGTTGCATTAAATCCTAGTATGGACTTTTACTTTAATCAATTAGCTCAGGTTTATATTTTAAAAATAAGCGAAGTGGTAGCTGATAAAAAATTATCTGAAACTGATAAAAGTAAAAATGTTCAACTCTTAATTAGCAATGCAATTAATGCTTCTAAAATTGCTACAGACATAAGTCCAAATAATGTTAACAATTGGGCAAGTCGTGCATTAATTTATCAAAATTTAATTGGCACAGTGCCAGGAGCAGAAGATTGGGCCATAACTTCAAATGAAACTGCCATGAAATTGGACCCACAAAATCCTTATTATTTAACACAAAAAGGAATTAACTTAATGGCAAAAGCTTCTTTACTTGAAAAGGATAAAACTGATGAAAAAAATAAAAATTACGAGGCAGCAAAAGTAGAATTTGATAAGGCCATTAAACTAAAATCAGATTATAGTTTGGCTAGATTTCAATTAGCAATGCTTTATCAAGCTCAAGGAAAAACAGATCAAGTAATGCCAGCTTTATTGGAGACTGAAAAATATGCACCAGATGATGTTGGGTTAGCCTTTCAAATAGGAGTCTTATATTATGAAGATAAAAAATATGATGAAGCACAGGTAAAATTGGAAAAAGCATTATTTATAAATCCAAATTATTCTAACGCACTTTATTATTTAGCTTTAACATATTATAAACTTGATAGCGTTGATAAAGCTATTGAGCAAATGGCTGCTGTTTTAAAGTTAAATCCTGACAACGAACAAATAAAGAAAGCATTGGATAATTTAAAAAACGGCAAGGATCCTTTAGAGGAAATCTCAGCACAAAACCCACCACAAGCTCCAGTTCAAGAAGGCTCGCCTGTAACAAATACTAAAAAATAGTATTTAAATAATACAAACAAAAAACACTTTTAAAAAAGTGTTTTTTGTTTGTATTTATTATAAAAAGTTATCCACAGGGTAGGGGGTTGTTGACAATGTTTTTTAATGATAAAATTAATCAATAAGGAAATAAAAAAATCGCTGAATTATTTACATAATCGACGATGAAAGAAAAACTCAAATTACTTCTTAAAAATGCTAAAACTTTTTCACAGCAGAAGTTGTTTTCTGTTTGGCTTTTGTGTTCTAAAAACACAGTTTTCTCTATTGTGACAGGTTTAATAATTGCAGGAGTTTTTTCAGCTACTTTGTTTGCTTTTGCAACCCCACCAACTAACTATTACAGTCTTGGTGAAACCCTAAATCCAACCTGCGCTCCCGGAGAACTAAATTGTACAGTAACACCACCTGCAGCATATTTATTCTTTGCAAACAATTTCTCAGGAACCGGCAACTTTACAACTACAGGAACAATACAAGCAGGAGTAGTGGGTATTGGAGTTACAGCCCCCACAGCCACCCTCCACCTTAAAGCCGGCACAGCCACAGTAGGCACAGCACCGCTGAAGTTTACAAGCGGAACACTACTTGCCACCCCAGAAGCTGGAACATTGGAATATGCAAGTAGCTCACTTTACTTTACAGGAGCTTCACTGGAAAGATTAGAAATATCTACATACAAAGGTGCTAATTCTGATGGCAGCAACATTTTTATTGGAGGAGGAGGACAAAGTTCTGTTGGCGATATTGGTAATACTGCCAAGGGTTCTCTTAATACTGCTTTGGGTGAATACAGTTTATACTATAACACAACTGGATATGTTAATACTGCCATTGGATATGCTTCTTTACAGTTTAATACTACAGGCTATGACAATACTGCCAGTGGTGCATATTCTCTTTATACCAATGACACAGGCTATTTTAACACTGCTGTTGGTATTCAATCACTTAGACTTAATGAAACAGGTTATCAAAATACAGCAATTGGTTTTCAAGCAGGATTTAATTCATCACCACATCTTCACACAATGACCAACAGCACTTTCTTGGGTTATGGTGCCAATTCCAGTGCAGACGGCATAGACAACTCAATGGCACTGGGTAACACCGCTCAAGTAACCAAGAGCAACCAAGTAGTCATTGGTAACGCCAGCGTGACTGAGACATTGCTAAGGGGGAATGTTGGTATTGGTACTACCGCGCCAGAGTTTAAGTTAACTATTAAAGTTAATTCTTCGTCTGCTGTTAATAATGCATTGGCTTTATATAATACTGCCTCAGTAGCTAATCAAGGAGTTGGAACAGGTATAATATTTTATGGTGGTCTTAATCCTAATGACACTTCTGTTTATAATTCTGGTAGGATTTACAGTACATTTGATACAAATTCTTATACGACTGCTAGATTAAGTTTTCAAACACCGACGAATGATGGCGTATGGGCTGATACGCTAAATTTAAAGAACGGCAATGTGGGCATTGGAACCACGGCACCAGCTCGAAAATTAGAAGTTGCTGGTGGTTCTAGTGATGTGCAAGTAAAAATAAATACCACAGGTGCCAATCCAAGTATTGGATTTACTACTTTAACGCAGCAAGATTGGGCTATTGGTCTGGATTTTTCTGATAGTGGAAAATTTAAGATTTCTAACAGCACTGTTGTAACGACAACTCCTCGATTAACAATCGATACTTCTGGTAATGTTGGTATCGGGACAACAAGTCCAGGAGCGAAGTTGCATATTTCTGGTGATTCTTATAACACTATAAGATTACAGTCAGCATATGCTGGTGCAGCAGGAAATTATTTGGAATTTTATCGTTCAAGAGGAACCGTTGCCTCTCCTTTAACATTATCAAATGGAGATGCAGTTGGTATAAGTGACTATAGTGGATATGATGGTTCAACTTATGTATTAAATGCACGGTTTAGGACGATGGTTGACGGGACTGTAAGCACGGGAATTGTACCTACGAGATTTGAATTTCAGACCATGAATACGTCGGGGATTTTAGATAATAGAATGGTAATCACATCTGCTGGGAAAGTTGGAATTGGGACAACTGCACCAACGTTTCCATTTCAGATCAATTCAGACAACACCTCTGGGAACTTTGGTTCATTTAATTTAGCATCGTCAAAAGGTATAACTTTTAACACAAACTTAACCACGGGTATTGTTGACATTTACAGTGATTATTTAACTGGTTCATCGGAACC
>CAIWKF010000110.1 GCA_903913175.1 Candidatus Staskawiczbacteria bacterium | reverse complement strand
GGAAGAGTAACACTTGTTGCTCCTGTAGTTAGAATTGAAAGTGCATTGCTTGGTGAGAAAGTAATAACCTCTCCTCCTGCAAGTGTGATTGAGTTTGTAGCTAGTGTTGTGGAATCAGAAACTGTGAGAGTTTTTCCGGCTTCTAAAGTTAAAGTTCCTGTGCCTGTGGTAATAGTGTTTCCGTTTATGGTTAAAGCTGTAAGTGCTCCTGAGAAGTTTCCAGTGCCTGTGACATCTAAGTTGTATAAAGGTGTTGCGTTACCAATTCCCAATCTTTTGCTTGCATTATCCCAGAAAAAATTTGCATTATCCTGTGTTAAATATCCATTGGTTGTAATAAATGGAATTGAACCAACAGTTAAAGCAGTTGAATTTAATACTTGTGCCAATATATTTCTGTTTGTTGAAGGTGAGAAATATAATTGCGTGCCGTCATATTCCACTACTCCTGCTTCGGCAGTAGTTAAGTTTACTCCTGTAGTAAATTTAAGTGGTGCAGTGCCTGCGGCTATAGTTCCTGCTTTCAAATTTAATACTGCTGTTGGCGTGGTAACTCCAATACCAACATTACCGTTATTATAAATAGCTATGGCAGTAGACATAGTAGTTAGAGAATCAGCAACATTATTACCTGCAATGTTAAAACGAAGATATCCATTTTCTGCTTTACTAAAACGAATTTCAGCTGCAGTTCCACTAACAAGACGACGATCATCCTCTCCATCATAATACATATTAAAACCTATTCTACGAACATTACCATCTACTGATGAATGAAATGTCCAATCTTCTCCAATTTGTAAATACTCTTTAGGACTTGTTGTTCCAATTCCCACAAGCCCATTTACAGTGTCTATATTTAGCACATTGGTTGTGCCATTAGCTTTGTTAATTTGCAATGCGGTTGTGCTGTCTGTGGCAGGATAAATTATTCCTGTTTTTAAAGCTCCTGCTTGTATTGTTCCTGTGGTTGTAAAGTTGCCGGTTCCTGAGAAATTGTTTGTGAAAAAAGAATATCCTGCAGGAGCTGCCACATCACAGTTAGGATCTGTTGGTGAGCACCCTGGATCAGATGTTTCTCCAATATTAAAAAGACTGGTTGGAGGTGCTGCAAATACCAACAAAGTAGCTGAAAAAACTCCTGCAATTATTAATCCTGTCGCAATAGAAAAAACTGTGTTTTTAGAACACAAAAGCCAAACAGAAAGCAACTTCTGCTGTGAAAAAGTTTTAGCATTTTTAAGAAGTAATTTGAGTTTTTCTTTCATCGTCGATTATATAAATAATTCAGCGATTTTTTTATTTCCTATATATTTATTTTATCATTAAAAAACATTGTCAACAACCCCCTACCCTGTGGATAACTTTTCTCTAGTTTGCAATTTTATTCATTAATATTCCCAATAAATCCTTTACATTTTGTTGAGCATCTATTTCTGTTTTACTTGCTGTAAATTTTTCCCACTGAGATAATATTTCCTCATCACCCAAATCTCTTACTACATTTTCTAATTTTAACCTATCTTCAAATGAAACTTCTGTTTTTGCTTTTAAGACTTTTTCAATAAAAAGTCTGGCAAAAGCTACAACTTTTGCATTAACTTTTTTTGTGTTTTCTATTTTTTGAATTACTTTAATTTCATTTTTTACTAAATAATATTGTGTTGCAAAAAATACATTTAACGCCATAAGCAATCCAAATGTAATAATTATACCCACCCTTGTTTTGCTAATTTTTAAATTCATAATTTT
>CAIWKF010000109.1 GCA_903913175.1 Candidatus Staskawiczbacteria bacterium | reverse complement strand
CTGTAATTTTAACATGGATTAGTTCTAGCCTAATTAAAACTTTAGTTAAAATTGCTAGATATCTTGGTTGGAGAGAGTTTATTGTAGCTTTTTTTGTTATGGCTTTTGCAGCTTCTTTACCTAATTTATTTATTGATTTAAATGCAGTTTTGCATGGTATGCCAGAGCTTGCTTTTGGCGATATTTTTGGTGGAAACTTAGTAGACTTAACCTTGGCTATGGCAGTAGTTGTTATATTTAGTAAAAAAAATACACTTTCAACCCAAAGTAGCATGATTCAAGGAAGTGCATTATTTACCTTTGCAATTGCTATTTTGCCAGTTATCTTATTGTGGAATGGAAAAGTTACCAGGGCCGATGGTTTAGTTTTGCTTTTAGCTTTTGTTGTTTATTGTTTTTGGATTTTTTCAAAAGATGACCGATTTAAAAAAGTTTATAAAGAATCAAAAAAGGATGTTATAAATCATAAGAAAGCCACTGTTGGTTTTATTTTAAATGTATTTAAATTACTTATATTTGTACTTTTACTTTTAGCTGCTTCGCAGGGAATTATAAAATCTGCACAATATTTTTCAACAAGTTTTGGAATTTCTCTTTCTTTGGTGGGAATTTTAATTGTGTCTATGGCAAATTGTTTCCCTGAAATTTATTTTGGATTAATTTCTGCAAGAAAAGGTGAGGGTTGGATGGTTTTGGGGGACATGATGGGTTCTGTAATAATTTGCGCTACATTAGTTTTAGGAATTATTGCTTTAATTTCTCCATTTGAAGTTAAAGATATGACCATGTTTTTTACGGTAAGGGCGTTTACAATTGTGGCGTCTTTAATGTTTTTGCTATTTGTAAAAACAGATAAAAAAATTACTAAAAAAGAAGCACTACTATTACTTTTGGTATATATTGCATTTCTAATTTCTTCAATATTTGTTAAATAAATTATGTTTTCTGAATACACAAATAAATCAATAGATGAGGTTTTAAATTTATTGGAAACCTCCAAACAAGGACTTTCTGAAGAAAAGGTTGCTTTACTTCAAAAAAAATATGGATTAAACGAAATTAAAGCAAACAGTGTTAATGCTTTAAGCGTTTTTTTAAGACAATTTAAATCACCCTTTACTTATTTATTGTTTGCTGCAGCCATAATTTCATTTTTTGTTGGAGAGAAAATAGATTTTTTTGTTATAGCTTGTGTAGTTTTAATTAATATTGGAATTGGTTTTTTCCAAGAGTATAGGGCAGAAAAAGCTATTTCACTTTTACAGAAACTTATTCCACAAAATGTAAAAGTTTTAAGGAATGGATGTGAAAAAAATATTGAAAGAAAAAATATTGTTTTAGGAGACATTGTTATGCTTGAGGCAGGAGACATGGTTCCAGCAGATTTGCGCATTATTAAAATTGAAAATTTTTTAATTGATGAGTCTACTTTGACAGGAGAATCAGTGCCAGTGGTTAAGATTGCAGAACCCTTAAAAAAAGAAACTAATGAGGTTTTTAAGGCACAAAATATTTTATTTGCTGGAACAGTGGTTATATCTGGGAAGGTTTTGTCTGTGGTCATTGGTTCTGGTAAAAATACAGCTTTTGGGCAAATTGCAGATCTTGTAACAGGTCAAAGTCATCAAAGTGCTTATGAAAAAAATATTTTTTATTTTTGTAAGCTTATTTTAAAAATAGTTTCTACAACTATTATTCTTTTGTTTGCAGTTAATTTGCTTTTAAAAGGTCCGGGAGATTTTTTTAATTTGTTACTTTTTTCTGTAGCTTTAATTGTCAGTATTTTGCCAGAAGCCCTACCAGCTGTGGTTACTTTTTCATTGTCTCGCGCTAGTTTAGAAATGGCCAAAGAGCATGTAGTTGTTCGTAGGCTTTCTGCAATTGAAGATTTGGGTAATATAGAAGTTTTATGCACCGATAAAACAGGAACATTAACTGAAAATAAGCTTTCATTAGAAAAGATTGTCTCATCGGATAAAAGAAAATGTCTGCTTTATGGATTATTAGGATCACAAATAAATGATAGAAAAGAGGCAATATTAAACCCTTTTGATTTAGCTTTATTTGAGCGTTCGCCAGAAAATTTCTGGCATGAATATAAAAAATATGAAATAGTATCAGAACTACCATTTGATTCTTATCGAATGAGAGCTAGTTTTATAATAAAAGATAAAAAGGGGAACAAATTTTTAATTGTTAAAGGAGCACCAGAGATATTATTAAATTTATGTAGTAAAATTGGTGATAGAACTTCTAGAAAAGATATTAAAGAAGATACTGAAAGAGAGGGGCATGAAGGGAAAAGAGTTTTGGCAGTGGCATTTAAAAAAATACCAAACAAGGCAGGTACAAGTAAAGAAGAAATTTTAGAGAGTGATGAAAGAGCCCTTATGTTTTTAGGTTATTTTGTTTTTGAGGACACCATAAAACCAAGCACTCAAGAATCTGTAAAATTAGCTAAAAAACTTGGGGTAAAAATAAAAATAATTACAGGGGACAGCAAAGAAGTAGCGGGTTATGTGGCTAGGAAAATTAAGCTGATTGAAAGTTTAAAAGAGGTTATTTCTGCAGAACAACTGGAAATAATGACATCAGATGAATTTGACTTGGCTTGTGATGAAAATCAGGTATTTGCTAGAATTTCTCCACAATTGAAATATAAGATAGTAAAATCTTTGCAAAAAAAGTATGATGTTGGTTTTTTGGGCGAAGGGGTAAACGATGCCCCAGCTTTAAAAATTTCTAATGTTGCCATTGTGGTGCAGTCTGCCTCAGATATTTCGCGAGAAGTTTCAGATGTGGTTTTACTTAAAAAAGATTTAAGAGTAATTATAAATGGTATAAGGTCTGGTAGAAATGTTTTTTCTAATATTAACAAGTATATAAAATGTATGCTTGCTAGTAATTTTGGTAATTTTTATTCTGTGGCAGTAGTTTCTTTGTTTATTAATTTTTTACCAATGCTTCCAGTCCAAATTTTACTTGGAAATCTTTTATCTGATTTTCCATTAATTTCTGTGGTAACTGATTCAGTTGATATAGAAGAGCTTAAAAAGCCAAAAATGTATAGCTTGAGTTCTGTTTTGCCATTGATTATGGCACTAGCAATTATTAGTACAATTTTTGATTTTATATTTTTCAGTATTTTTTTTAAACAACCACCAGCAGTTATTCAAACCCTTTGGTTTATTGAAAGTATTTTAAGTGAAATTATTTTAATATTTATAATAAGAACAAGACATGCTTTTTGGAAAGCCAAAAGACCAAGTACATCATTAATTTTATTGGCAGTATTAGATGTAGGATTTATTTTACTTTTACCATTTTTTGCATTTGGACAAAGCATTTTTTATTTTGTGGCACCGCCAATTATTCCATTGTTAATTGTATTTTTACTTTTAATTGCTTACGCTGGTGTTAGTGAAATTACTAAACTAATATATTTTCATTATTATAAACCAGTTAAGAAGTAAGTATTTTTATTGTGCGACACTATATAGAGTTGTCTAATTTTTGATTAGTCTGTCTGTTGCCCCAAGGGGCTTTTTTTGATATAGTAAAGTTAATAAAAATAATGGAAAATAAATCTTCAAATAAAAATTTACATAAGGCAAACCAAGCAAAAAAGGATGAATTTTACACCCAGCTTGTTGATATTGAAAATGAATTAAAACACTACAAAGAGCAGTTTCGAGATAAAGTGGTTTATTGCAATTGTGATGATCCTTTTGAAAGCAATTTTTTTAAGTATTT